>NZ_JBIQNW010000006.1:0-266686 GCF_047228265.1 Nostoc sp. UIC 10607
TCCAGATTTTGTGATTGCAGTAGTTGCACCAAGGCGGCGATCGCAAATTCATTGCCTGGGTCGATTTTCTCTAAGCTTTCTGCTGCCTGCCAACGGGTGGACTCATCCAGATTTTGTGATTGCAGCAGTTGCACCAAGGTGGCGATCGCTTTTGTTCGGTCTGTCTGTTGCAGCGTTGATCTAGCTTCCTTTGTAATTGGATAAATAAATTGCACCCACTTCTGTTTTTCTGGTGAATAACCAAAGCCCCACTTGATAATTTGGTTTACTATGTCATTTGCTTGAGAACAATCTTTAAACTCGGCAATTCCCGCCGCCGCCAAAAAGTAGGCTTGATATTCATAAAAGCCTTTGTCTACATTTTCTCTGTTCCACTCACCACATCCATCTTTAAAGTTTACTAAAACATTAATAAACTCTTGCTGCTGTTGTTTGAGTTCTTTTTCTATTAGTCCTAACCACAGCAAAATCACTTCTCGCCACTGTGGTTCAAAAATGCGGTAATTTCCTTGTTTTGGGTTATCAGGAACACAATCGAGAAACTTATGCCCATCATTAACATTTAAAGCTGCAAAATATTCTTGAAAATTAGGATGAAAGAAAGCATAAACTTCTTCTTCATTTACAGAGCTTCTGTCTACTAAATTTAACCAACCAACATCACAAGCTAATTTAAATAATTTCTCACCCATTTCGTTATGTGCTAACTTTCGCCGCAAGCGAAATCTTGCACTACTATTAATACCTGCAAAAGCTAATTTGCTTAAGGCGCGGTGTAATTCATCTTTTAAATCATCAGAGTTATACAAATCAACAGATAACTCTGATTTCCATTCATAAAAATAGCGAGTAAACCTCTGATAAAGTGCAGCTTTCGTTTCTGGTAATTCTTCCTCCTTATCCAAATAAAATGTCTGACACAACAGCGATAACCGCAGAGGATTTGTCACCAAAATACGCAGGTTTTCATATTTTGTTTCTTTTAATTTTCTTCTGAGTTTATCTCCTTTTTGAGAATTACCAGCACACTTAAACCACTGATGAATAAAGCCATCAATTTGTTCTGGTTTAAACTCTTGAGTTTTATAAGTATCAAATCCTGTGAGTGGATTACTAACCTTGGCATCCCAAACATTTAACCGACAAGTTAACACCACCCGCCCCTTTCTCAGAGATGCTGTCAATTCTTGATTAATTTTGGCTAATGCTTGCACAGATGAATTTTCAGCCATTTCATCTACGCCATCTAACAGTAGCCAAACTCCCTTTTTACCAAAAAACTCGATTAATTGACGTTCAATTTCTAGGGTGATGACAACATTAGAGTTAACTAATCTCATCGCATCAGGAAGCCATTGCTTGAGTAAATATTCCTCAATTGTTTTTTCCTGTAAATTGGCGAGAGAGATAAAGATTGGGAAATCTTGAGTTTTGTCATTAATAAAGGAAGCAATGGTACTTAATAAAGTAGTCTTACCTGCTCCTGGTTCACCGATGATAGCAATATGCTGATTATTTCCATCTAGCTTTTGTGCAATTACTTCTCGGAGAAATGCTTCATGTTCATAGGTTTTGACAATTACTTCTTGGGTTAATTCATAGACATTTTCTCTATCTCGCTGTTCATCTTGCTGTCGGCGCTGCTGCTGTTTGCGTTCCACTAACCCCAAGGGAACATAAACATGAATTTCAAAACCTTGTTCTGTAGCTTTGCGTCTAAGGTTTGCAGTTTCTTGCTGACTTTTCAGCATCTTGTGACAAATATCGCGCCAGTCAATACTTGTACTAGTTTTTATTTGCTGTTCTCCTGATTTTTTGCTCTCCCATAGTTGATTGAATCGTTTCTCATTCTCTTGCAGTTCTGTACTCCAAAATGTCAGTACAAAGTGCCAGTTTCCAGAACCTCTTCCTTGCTTTCGTTGGCGTTTATCTTCATAAATATCTAAAAATTTTTCTCCTAAAGAGTTAGTCAGCGCCTCTCTGACATTATCAATATTGAGACTGTCTTGATTTTCCTTGAGCTTACTTTTTGTCAGTTGTACTAAGTCTTTAAGCTGGGCTTTTACTTCTAATTGAGGACTGCGATTACTTCCTTGTTCCCAATTAATTGGCTTGAGGTTGACACCTGTGAAAGCAGAACTACCTTCTAATTCAGCTTTTACCTGATTTAGGAGTACTTGTAACAAGTTCCACACTCGCTCTCTGCGTATATCTCCTTCACTGTGTCGTGGCATACCTAATATATAAAAAGAAAAATTTTGACCAAAAGTTGAAACGCCCTAATCTAAAAAATTATACCCTAATTAAGTTAAGCCTTATTTTACAAGACTTTGAGCTATTTAATTTTAGCTATTGAGTGGGGCTAGATACCCCAATTTAGTTTGTTTACAGACAAGCACACAAACTGAATTGAAGGTAATTTATGAAACGCCCAACTAAAAAGTTACTTTTGCAGCAATTAATCAATTTGTTACTAATTATGCAAATCTTACTAGCTGGTATGCAAACCGCAGACAAGATTCACAAAGGCGATTCGGTGACAGACACTCTAATTTGGCTGATTAACCAATGCATTCCCGTACTGCAACAAGTCACTCATCAGGAGGATGAGGAGAAGAAGAGTAATGAGTAAATGTGAGTACGATTGGGGTAAAGACAATATCTGACTTTTCACGGCATCTGGAAAACCTCTCTCTAAATCTCTCTCCTAAAAGGCTACAGTGTACACACAAGTCACCAGTTTTATCCCAATACCCTTGGGATAAGCCAGAAACCCCTCATGTAGAGACGCGATTTATCGCGTCTAAAAAATTGACCGTTAGGGAGACGCGATAAATCGCCGTCTCTACAAAGAATGGACTCGTCAATTATTCCTTGACAGACTACTATTTCCTACTTGTGTGTACACCGTAGCCTAAAAGGAGAGAGACTTTGAATTTTCCCTCTTCCCGCGACGAGTTGGGGGTTAGGGGGTTAGGTTTTTGGTGGACTTTTCTAGATAACGTGAAAAGTCAGAGACAAGATACGCGCAAAATTTATCACGGCGTAAAGTGTTGTAAAGTAGTTATGTATTTATGTCTTTCAAATATTGCCTAGTTGGATTCAATTTAGGCAATGTTTTATGGAGAGAGAAACAGATCATAAAGCTTTGAGCCATTCTTACCCAACCACCCCAGCTTCCCTTTTCGGCAAAGGTGGTTTCCCACCCTCCTCTCCCTGTCAAAGTAGTTTCAAAGCGAGAGCGAGAATATTTGCGTCCAAAGGAAGTGGAAGCGATAATCAAAGCAGCGCATTCATTCTTCAGCCCATCATAGACTGATTCTGCAACGCCTAATTTTCTTTGTTGTTAGTATCTTCATATAGCTGTTAGCTAATTGGTTTGCAATTAAATATTTGTCACCACAGATAAACAGCAAAGATTTTTCATATCTGCGGTTTTGGATTAAATTCTAAATTTAAAATATAAAATTTTATAATGTCAGATTCTAAATTTACTGCTCCTGTGGCTCAAGAATCATTCCCGTCAGAATTGTCTGAGCGATCGCCTGTTCCTTCTCTGCGGGACAAGATTCTAGCAATCCGCAACAGTCTACGCCCTGGACAACAGCAAATGGCTGACTGGGAATCTGGTCCCTTAGCTATTTCTGCGGTTCCTGGTGCAGGCAAATCTACTGGGATGGCGGCAGCAGCGGCGATCGCGATCGCACGTCAGTATGAGCGTTCATCCTCCCGCCGTCAATTGGTAGTTGTTACTTTTACTCGCTCCGCTGCTGCCAATATTAAAGCAAAGATTCGCAAAGACCTAAAGAAATTATCTCTACCTCAGACGGGCTTTTTTGTCTATACCTTGCATGGTTTAGCGTTGAACATTGCCAGCCGCCATTCTGATTTATCTGGTTTGCAGTTAGAAAATGTCACATTAATTACACCAACCCAAAGTCACCGCTTTATCAGGACAGCTGTAGAGCAATGGATTGCAAATAATCCAGGAATATATTTGCGGTTATTAGAAGGTCATCAATTTGACGGAGAAGAGACAGAAAGGTTGCGTCGCCAATCGGTGCTGCGAACAGAAGTATTACCGGAATTGGCTAATACAGTAATTCATGAAGCAAAAAGTTCTGGAATCTCGCCAGAAAAATTGCGGGAGTGGAGTAAACAAACCACAGACGAATATGCAATTTTGAGCGTAGCGGCGGGATTGTACGAGCAATATCAAAACTTAATGCGATCGCGTGACTTCATTGACTACGACGATATGATTTTAGCCGCCCTGCGCGTTTTAGTAAACGACAGTGCCCGTCGCATCGAGCAAAACCAAGTATTCGCAGTCTTTGAAGACGAAGCCCAAGATTCTAGCCCCTTACAGACGCAGCTGTTGGAAATTTTGGCCAGTGATGGCGACTCTTCACTCCCCAGTACAGACGCGATTAATCGCGTCTATCCTCACTCCTCACTCAATCTAGTACGAGTTGGTGACCCCAACCAAGCGATTAACTCTACTTTCACCCCAGCCGATCCGATTTATTTTCGGCAATTTTGCGAAGAGTGCGATCGCATCGAACGATTGGCAACGATGGATCAAGCTGGTCGCAGTACTAGAATTATCATTGAAGCCGCTAACTTTGCCCTCAAATGGATCAATAATCAATCCTTAGTAAAAACGAATAACGGACAACAGATTCCTGACAATCGACAAGTACCATTTCGCTTGCAGACAATTCGCCCTGTCGAAGTTGGCGATCCGCAAGATAACGCCAACCCAGCACCAGTAGGACGGGGACTCGAACTTTATACTCCGCGTGACATTCATCACACCGTTGAATTGTTATCTCAAAGAGTAATCGAGTTATTTGGCGAAGACCCAACACAAAATAGTGCAGCGGTTTTAGTGCGAGAAAATCGCCAAGGAAGATGGTTGGCAGAGGCTCTGGCATCTGTGTGCAAAGAGTATAAAATTATGCTTTACGATGTAGGAGAACGCGATCGCCGTTCCCATGTGCCCCAAGAAATTTTAGCATTACTGCAATTTTGCGATCGCCCCCACTCCCCCGATTACCTCAAAGCCGCATTAGAAGCATTAGTACAACGCCAATTAATTCCTACCCAAGACCTTAACGCCCTTGCTAGTCTTCCAGAAGAATTTTTGTATCCTGGCCCCCTAGCAGCACCCCAGCCAGATACAGTCCAAAAAGCCGCTCGTTTGTGTCGCAATTTACTTCGCGCCCGCTTGGAATTGCCCTTGTACCAGCTAATTTCCTTTCTCGCTTTGACCTTAAATTACGACCAAGCAGAATTGGCGACTGCTGACAAACTCGCAGAACGGGTAAACCAGCAAATAGCTGGCAATAGTTCGATGGGGGGAATGCTGTCAGCTTTAAGTGAAATCGTCAGTTCCGAACGGTTTGAACCAGTGGAAACCGAAGATTCGGAAGAACGTTACACTCGTCGCGGTCAACTGACCATTATTACCATGCACAAAGCCAAAGGGCTAGATTGGGATTATGTGTTTCTTCCCTTTCTCCACGAAAACTTGATTCCTGGTAGATTTTGGGTTCCTCCCCAAAGCCAGTTCTTAGGGGATTTTACTTTATCAGAAGTAGCCCGCGCCCAAATTCGTGCTGCTCTCCACGGAGAATCTACTATACCAGATGTCACACAAGCATGGGAACAAGCAAAGCACTTGAAAATATCTGAGGAGTACCGTTTACTATACGTTGCTATGACACGAGCAAAGCGTTTGGTATGGATGTCAGCAGCGCAGAAAGCTCCCTTTACTTGGAGTAAACCGGAGAATTTACAAGAACAAGCGCCTTGTCCTGTATTTCCAGCATTAAAACGCCAATTTCCTGAATGTGTGGTGAATTTAGCAGTAATGACTAAACAAGGATGAGCAAGATTCATGGAATGGAATCTACAGTCACTAGCGATCAGATTGTCCCAGAATATTTGTAGAAAATAACCTACCTAAAGTGGAATTTGCCGTTTGAAAATTAATGTTATAAATTGATGCTCAGGTTTTAATCAGAAATCTATTTACCAATGAAAACCCAACAAATCAGTTCAACGGCACAAGAAAATAGACTCACCAAGACTAAAAAACAGTGTTTTCCTGGCATGAATATTGGTACTCCTAAAGTACCATTCCGCAAATGCAAGAAAATAGTACAACAGCATGAGTTACTTAGTGACTGGGAGCACGCGAGTTAATTTAGTGACATCCTCTCATAGCAACTTCCCAGTCGTGATGCGTAATTAGGCGTGCAATGGGTTCTTTCGGTCTATTGCCATGAGCCAACAATCTGAGTATTCTCCTTCATGCAGTTCATGCGCGGGCAATAGTTTTACCTTCACAAAACCACATTTTTCATAGCAGCGGATAGCGCGAGGATTGTCAACATGTGGGTCTATGACAATTTTATGAGCTTGCCGCTGTTCAAAAAGATAGGTGATAACATCTGACAGAATTTTTGTACCAATTCCCTTGTTCCAATAGTCGGTTTCGCCTATGAACAAGTCAATTCCGTAGACATGATCAGTTTGGTCGAGATGATACAATTGTCTATCGATTTGCGATAAGTCATTGAGCGCACAATACTGCAAATAACCAATGGGAATATTTTGATAGTAAAACAGACACGGAACAACCGGCTCATCTCCCCTGATCATAGGTTTGTACGTTTCTATGATTCTTTCTAAATCAAAAGGATTATCTCTTCCTTCATAAAATTTCAAAACTTGTGCATCAGTTAACCATTTTGCCATCAACTCATAATCAGGCATTTCATCTTGCATGAGACGAATAGCTATTTCGTCTTTTTGAATCAGCATATCCTGTGTGAATTTTTCTAACCAGTATTTAAATAATTATAGTTGGTTCAAAATGTCTATCATCTTGCAAAAATCATCAAACAGGAAAGGGAATTCCATACCCGCTTCGGAAGAATGGAATTCCCTTTAAATTTTTGTCTTACCTCTAACCTATGCCAAGCTTAAATTTACTTAATTCCCACCAGACACAACAGCTTTATTATGTATAGCTGTGTCTTCAGGCTTTCTCTGCCATTTCCCTTCATTGCCTGGTTCGTATTCATTCTTTACACTATTCCAAGCAACATCACGCGCACCCTCTTCACTCATACCATTACTTTGAGCAGCATTTAATGCTGCTACAAAAATCTGCTGCGCGTGTTCAGGTAACTGTTCTCTAATTTCATCAGGCAATTCATTTATTGTTTTATCAGCCATAAACTTACTCCGATGATCTCAAGTTAAGTTCATGTTAAAAAACTTGCAATGTAATTTCCTCTTTCTGGAAGTAGAGAAGTAAATAATCATACTTTTGGCTGAGTCAAGCGATTTTTAAATCAGCGATGCAATGATATTGATACTCATAGCTAAAATGGTGGTATTGAAAAAGAAGGATAATACACTATGTAAAAGAGTCAAGCGTCTCATATCGCGCGATCTCGTCTCAACATCTGAAACTTGACTAGTCATGCCAATTACAAAAGAATAATATAAAAATTCCCAATAGTCTGGATAATCGTTATGAGGAAAATCTAAACCTCCGGCGATTTCTTCTCTATTATTAGGGCTAATATATTTGTAATAGCTGTGTGCATATTGCACTGCAAACATTGTATGTACTAGTAACCAGGAACTAACAATAGTCATAATTGAAAGTATGACATGTAGGGTAAGCAGAATTGTTGACAACCCTTTTTTATCAGTTAGTAAAAACCCGATCGCTAAAACACTAGCACAAGCCGCAGCTATCACCAGCATGAATATAGCCAAATGTCCTTCATATTCATTTTCAGCATAACGGCGAATTTTTTCTGGGGTAGCCTTGATCATTTTCCACCAGGTTACGGCTAAGAAAAAGTCAGCACCGGAGTTCCAAGCGCAGAGAATGCGAGTTGGTAAGTGCAGCCAAGGTGGAAGGATTACTGTAACTAATACAGCAAGTCCGACAGCAATGATCAGTCTGGGGCGGGGGTCAAAATTTTTAAATAAATTAAGTTTCACAAATATTGCGATCGCATTTAATGTGTCTGTAGCTCCTCAAGGAAAATTCCCGCTATTTCCGGTAAAATCAAGTTCTGAGGACTGTGGATTTGGGAGAAATTTGGGGTGCCTACACTTGGCGTTAACATTGACCACATCGCCACTATCCGGCAAGCACGGCGGACAGTGGAACCAGACCCCGTGGCAGCGGCGGTGCTGGCAGAATTAGCGGGTGCAGATGGGATTACGGTGCATCTGCGCGAAGATCGGCGGCATATCCAAGATAGGGATGTGCGACTGTTGCGGCAAACAGTACGATCGCATCTTAATTTAGAAATGGCCGCTACAGATGAAATGCTAGCGATCGCTCTCGATATCAAACCAGATTACGTGACTTTAGTCCCCGAAAAGCGCGAAGAAGTCACAACAGAAGGTGGATTAGATATTATCGGGCAAATTGCTAGAATAGGTGAGATAGTTGATAAATTGCAAAGTGCTAACATTCCAGTTAGTTTATTTATCGACGCAGAGCCAGCACAAATTGAAGCATCTGTCAAGGTGCAGGCGCAGTTTATTGAATTGCACACCGGACAATATGCTGAGGCTAAGGATGAAACAAATCGCCACCGAGAATTAGCCATATTAGCGAAAGGGTGTGAACAAGCAATTCAAGCAGGATTGCGAGTCAACGCTGGTCATGGACTCACCTACTGGAACGTCTATCCAGTAGCTGCGCTTCCAGGTATGGAAGAACTGAACATTGGTCATACCATCATCAGTCGGGCAGCATTAGTAGGTATGGAAAGGGCAGTCCGCGAGATGAAACAAGCTATAAGAGGGGACAGGTGACAGGGATAGAGAATAGGGGAAGAAACTATAACCTATAACCTGTAACCTATAACCTAGAGGGGTTGTCACTGCGAAATCTAGAAATTGGGATCAAATCTTCAGAAAAAACTTCTATGAGCGCAACACAGTCTAACAACCTGCCGCTTTGGGTACAGGATCGGGATAAGGTGATAGCAGAAAGCACAGATGTTGAGTGGCGTTATCAGACACCGCCTGATTATTCCCGTTCAAAAGAGAATCTCGCTCAAGAAAGTATCTATAATCACCTTGAAGGTACACTAGAAGCGATCGTGCAAAACTTAGTGCGAACCTTTGAGATGGAGGTATCATTCAAAGCTAATCCACAACAGTGGTTATCTATTGTGAATGACAAGTTCCGTGTGAGTACTAATGGTGGAGTAGAGTACACAGCAGCAGATTTATCAGCCCAAGGTACTTACAATCTATTTATGGCTGATTCAGAACATTACAAGGCTTCAGAAGAAAGCTTTGAATCATCCGCAAAAGTCTTTCACACAACATTTCCCCAAGGATTCCCTTGGGAAGTGCTGGAGGTTTTCTCAGGGCCACCAAACGTTACATTCAAGTGGCGGCATTGGGGACATTTTAAAGGAGAATACAAAGGCCATGCACCTACTGGAGAGACAGTAGAAATTATCGGCATGAGCATTGCAAAAGTTACCGATGACTTGAAGGTTATTTCCTTGGAACACTACTTCGACAATAATCTGTTCCTGGAAAAGCTAACATCTGGTGGCAAACAGATAAATGCCCAAAAGCAGGGAAGTGCTTGTCCGTTCAGTTCTTGGTTCAAGAAATCCCACAAAAGTTAGTTTTTAAGGGTACAGAGTGCAATGCTGTGCCCTTAAATTATTCACATAGCAACCAAAGGATGAAAATGCAAACATATTATTACGTTTTGGCCAGTCAGCGCTTTCTTCTCGAAGAAGAACCGACACACGAAGTTCTCAAAGAACGCACCCGTCACTACCATGAACAAGAAAAACAAATAGATTTTTGGTTGGTTCAACAACCAGCTTTTTTGGAAACACCTCAGTTTACAGAGCTAAAGGCAAAGTGTCCCCAACCAGCAGTAGCGATTATTTCTACTAATCCCCAATTTATTACTTGGTTAAAACTCCGCTTAGAGTACGTCAGTACTGGTGAATTCCAGGCTCCTTCTGAGACAATCCCTGATGCCTTGGCATCGCTTGCTGCTGTTTCCTAATCTTGAGGAGAGAGGTTACAGGTAAGCTGATGCGCGTCTAAAGTATATAAACACTCTTGATGGTTGTTAACTGTTAACTGTTGACTGTTGACTGTTAACAGTCATCAGTCATCAGTCATTAGGTAAATGTACAAATTAAATGCGTAACAGCTTAATAGAAAATAATCTGTCCCCTGTAACCTGTAGCCCATACCCTTCTAAACCCCTCACTCCCCAATTTTATTTGGTAAGAAAAAATATTTTTTTTGACACTCCTTTCATCCCCATACTGAAGTAGCTGGGTTTTCAGCTTTTTTCTTATAAAATCTTCTAAGACACCTTGATTTACATAATCTAACTTTTGTGCATAGATTTCAGATTTTACCAAGTGTTTTAGGATTAGCGATGTCTACGACGAGCTTCGCTTACGCAGGCTTGATTAGTGGCATGAGTTCTGTTTTTGCCCAACAAGCTATTCCCCTTTGTCAACCACCAAATGCGGGTGAGTATCTTTTATTAGTAGTCAGTCCCACAGCAGATAATCAAAAGCAGTTGCGTAGTGCCTTACCGCCTGAATTGAAGACTATTACCTGCAAATATCTCAACGAGACTGTAACGCGGATTGGGGGCTTTAACAAAATTGATGATGCCAATCGATGGGCAAGGTATGTCAGCAATATTGTTGGCTTGTCTGCCATCATTACGACTCGACCAACAACGCCAGATGCGCAGCCACTGGTACAAGCACAGCAACAGCCGCGGCAACAGCAACAGGCACAGCTACAGCAACCTCAGCAGACAGTTTATAATCCTCAAGCATTAGGAGAGGGTTATGCAGTGCTAGTAGATTATTACAATCGTCCTGAACTAGTAAATAGTGTGCAGCAAGTAGTGGGAGGTAACGTAGGTTTTGTTTCTTATGGACAACGCCCTTACTTGTTGGCAGTTTATACCACTAACCAAACTGAAGCATACAACACATTGCAGAAGCTGAACAATGGCGGTTTTGTTGGAAGTATAGTAGATAGCCGTAAGGTGATTCTGCTGCGCTCAACTGTTCGGTTGTAGTGATATTAAGTTTGCTGAAATACTGATGCGGTCTACCAGGGTGGTAATTTGTCAGCTGACAAATTACCAGTTACCAATTACAAATAGTGGCTCAAACAAAGATTCATTGCCCTAGCTTAATAAGCAGACCTAGCTAACCAATAGATAGTTATACCCAAAGCCGACCCAGCTATTACCTGAACTGGTGTATGTCCTAGTAATTCCTTCAGACGGTCTTGACTAAAGTCTGGTTTTTCATGAAATAATTCATCAATCATTTGATTGAGGATACGAGCTTGCTTACCAGCCGCTTGACGAACTCCCGCCGCATCATACATGACGATGATGGCAAAAACGATCGCAACGGCAAAATCAGGAGATGCCCAACCCAGTGTTTGCCCTACACCAGCGGCTAGAGCTGTAACTAAAGCTGAATGGGCACTGGGCATCCCTCCGGTTGTCACCAAAACACGTACATTCAGTTTGCGATGTTTGATGATCTCGACTACGAGCTTTAGTGCTTGAGCAATTAAACAAGCTACCAGAGCAACCAGCAGCACCCGGTTGTCTAAAATGTTGCCTATGTCCTGCATGGGATTTTGGTTAGGTTAGTAAATATTAGCAGCAGTTGTCGGTTGAGGAAACATTTAGATTCAACCCAAAATCCAAAATTAACCTAGTACATCATGGCGGAAACAGACCAATGATTCAAAATAGCCTAAAAGCTGATCAAATAAGCTTTTGGAATTTTGAATGAGTGAATTCCGCTGGGCGGTAGTAGTACAGTATGGTGTAAATAAACCACCCATTCCAAATCCATAAAAAGCTTGCGGTATAGGAATTACAAATTCCGCAAAGCTGTACTAGTTATTGCGGCTGATAATAAAATGAGCGATCGCTTGGAGTGTCTTGGCTCTCTCCCCAAATGGTTCTAATTCCGCACAAGCTGCTTTAACTAGCTCTTGGGCTTTTGAGCGCGATTCCTCAAGTCCCCAAAGGCTGGGATAGGTCACTTTCTTCGCTTTTTGGTCTTTACCAGCTGTTTTGCCTAATTGCTCTTGAGTAGAAGTGATATCCAGAATATCATCTATGATTTGGAATGCTAGCCCAATATTTTGAGCATAACGGGTCAGTCGTTGTACATCTTCAGGTGATGCCCCAGTTATGATCCCGCCACAAACTACGCAAGCTTCCAAAAGAGCGGCCGTTTTGTGTTTATGAATGAAATTTAGCGTTTCTAGGGAAATATCTGATTTACCTTCCGACTCTAAATCGACAACTTGACCGCCGACCAAACCAGCTGCTCCCAGCGCCCGACCAAGACGGACAACTACCTGCAAGACTAGCTCTCTCTTAACGCTTTGGGGGGTTTGAAGGGCAACAAACTCAAAAGCGAGAGCCAACAAACCATCCCCAGCCAAAATCGCCACATCATCGCCATAGACTTTATGATTTGTCAGCTTCCCACGACGGTAATCGTCATTATCCATCGCTGGGAGGTCGTCATGAATCAACGACATTGTATGGATCATTTCCACAGCACAAGCCGTTGGCATGGCCATTTCGATGGTTCCACCCATCATTTCACAGGTAGCAAGGCAAAGAATGGGACGTACACGCTTGCCTCCAGCTAATAACGAGTAGCGCATCGCCTCATAAATCTTTTCTGGATAAATGATGGGGATAGCCTGATCCAAAGCATTATCACAAAGCTTTTGTCGCTCTTTCAGATAAGCTGCTAAGTTAAACGTGGCTTCCTCTGGTGGTGTCTTTTGAACGTTATCAGTTGCTACCATTCTTAAGTTCCTGACATTTTGGGATTTTTGTCTTATACGTCACAATTTTAAGGTGCTGTGGCGCTGAAAAAATGAAGAGTTAGGAGTTAGGAGTTAGGAATTAAGATTAATAACTCTTAACTCATCACTCCTCACTCCTCACTCTCTTACCGCCCTGGAATAGCTGGCAAATGTATTTTGCAACAATATGGCGACAGTCATAGGGCCAACACCACCAGGAACGGGGGTGATAAATTCTGCTACAGCAGCTGTTGATTCAAAGTGGACATCGCCAATTAAGCGACTTTTGCCACTAGGATCGGTGACGCGATTCATTCCCACATCTACCACAACAGCGCCCGGTTTCACCATATCAGCAGTGATCAGTCCGGGATGACCTACTGCTGCAATTAAAATATCAGCATTTTGGGTGATGGTTTTGAGGTCATGCGATCGCGAGTGAGCGATCGTAACTGTGGCATCAGCTTCTAGGAGCATCAGTGCCATCGGCTTACCTACCAAAATACTACGTCCCACCACTACTGCATGTTTTCCCTGCAAGGGAATTTCATATTCTTCTAAAAGCCGCATCACACCAGCAGGGGTGCAGCTGCGTAAACCAGTTTCTCCCCGTACTAGTCGCCCCAAGTTAACTGGGTGCAGCCCATCAGCATCTTTATCGGGATCAATTTGATGTAGCAGAGCCACAGCATCTAAGTGGTTAGGTAAGGGCAGCTGCACCAGAATTCCATCCACCCGTTCATCGTGGTTTAGTGCAGCGATTACCTCTTCTAACTCCTCAAGGGTAGTTTGGGCGGGAAAATGCTTACCAAAAGAGGCGATGCCAACTTTAGCGCAGGCTTTTTCTTTATTACGCACATAAGCTGCTGACGCTGGATTATCGCCAACCATCAGCACTGCTAAACCAGGGGGTCGTCCAATTTTTGGTTGTAATTGTGTAATGGCAACAGAAAGTTCTTGCTGAATTTTTGCTGCTATTGCTTTACCATCAAGGAGTTTGGCCGTTTTTGTTTCCATGAGAATTCCCAGCTATATTCGCCATTTTGTCAAAATTCAGCCGCTTCTGATCTAGGCGGAGTCAACAGTCGAAAATCCAGAGTTAAAATATTGATTTTTGACTCTTGACTTTTAACTACTTTTATGATCTTGTTTGATGTCGTAGCGTTTTTCTCACAGTAAATCCATAATGCTTATTTTCTCAGATCAATGGCGTTATCTGAAGAATAAAGAATTAAGGATGAAATTCAGAACGTTTTTTGCTCAGTTGAGAGTGTGTTTCTGAAAGCGCAGAGAATAGTATAGATGGGAACAGACCTGATGAAACTGGCGACAAAGCAAGCAGTGAAGCAAAAATTTGCTCAATCGGTGGCTTTCATGCAACAAACAAGAAATTTGTCCCTTTCGTTCTTGTACGGGCACGGGATGATTCCCTACCGCTTGGGGCTGATTTGTTTATTGGTGGTAGGACTTTGTAGTTGTGGTAGTTTAACTTCGTCTGGCTTGAATAGGAGTAATTTCAAAATTGGTAGCAATGTCACCCCAATTCGAGAAATTAAACCAGAACAAGACAATCAGGCTATAGTTTACATCCAAGGTCAGGTGGAAAAGCAAGCTCCTCTGATGAAGCAGTGGGCTTATCAAATTAATGACTCGACTGGCAAAATTTGGGTTGTCACCAATCAAAAGAATCTGGTCGAGGGGGCACAAGTGGTCATTAAGGGGAAAGTTCGCTACCGAAGTATCCCCTTAGCTGGTAAAGAATTGGGGGAAGTTTATCTAGAAGAAGAGTAATCAGCAATTAAAAATGAACATATGAACAATAAACCGGTGCATGTAGCGATCACAATTCTCTACCAAAATAACAAGTTTCTCATGCAGCTGCGCGACAACATCCCCGGTATTCTCTACCCTGGTTACTGGGCGCTATTTGGCGGTCATATCGAACCTAGTGAAACGCCAGAGGTAGCTGTGAAGCGAGAAATCTTAGAAGAAATCGGCTACAACCTACCACCCTTTATGGAATTTGGCTGTTATCCCGACGAAAGAGTAGTCCGTCATGTCTTTCATGCACCACTCTTAGTGGAATTAAATCAACTGGTTTTGACTGAAGGATGGGATATGGGGTTATTGACCCCAGAAGATATTCGCCAGGGTAACTGTTATTCGCAAAACGCTGGTGAAGTGCGACCTTTGGGGAATATGCATCAACGAATTATGTTGGATTTTATAGAGACAAACCAATAAACTCAGTTTATCCCTGCTTGCCCATATTGCAATTGCAGCATGATCTCCTAGATGACGATATGCTTTTTCATAAATCCAAACTGAAGCCAAAATAAAGTTAGAACTCTTGTGGAGTAATCACTAATGCAATCAGCAAACAAACTACCGCGATGGTTAACTATAGGATTGGCATTTCCCATTGCTATTCTCAACGGTTGGCTATTACTCCAGGTTATACAGTACTTTCAACCCTTGGTCAGCATTATTGCCGCAGCTATTCTACTAGCTTTTGTCTTGAACTATCCAATCCAGTTTCTCCAAGAACAAGGGGTGAAACGCAACCTAGCGATCGGGGGAGTGTTACTTTTAACTGTAGTGGTTTTAGTAGCTTTAGGCATCACCTTGGTTCCCCTGATTATCCAACAGCTTAACGAGCTAGCGAATATCTTGCCTAGTTGGATTGATTCTGGTACTCAGCAGTTGCAAGCTTTCCAAGATTGGGCGTTAAGTCAACAACAGCTTCCCATTAATTTAAGTGGTTTATTTACCCAAGTTCTTGAACGATTATCTAATCAACTGCAATCCTTCACTGGTAGAATTCTTGGTTTTGCCGTCGATACTATTGGTATTGTCCTCAACGTCTTGCTGGCGGTAGTTTTGACTATCTACCTAATATTGAACGGCGAACGTCTTTGGGACGGAATTTTTCAGTGGTTTCCCCATAACATTGGGTTAAGAGTACGGGAATTACTGCGAGAAGATTTCCACAATTACTTTATTGGTCAAGCTACATTGGGAGCTGTGTTGGGGGTGACAATTACACTGGCATTTTTGGCGCTGCAAGTTCCCTTGGCTCTGCTTTTTGGCATCGGTATTGGTTTATTTTCTCTTTTCCCCTTTGGTACAGGAGTAGGTATTGCCATAGTAAGTTTGTTGGTGGCGCTGCAAAACTTTTGGTTAGGAGTTGAAGTCTTAGGTGTGGCTGTTGCCATCGACCAAGTTAATTCTAACTTTATAGCACCTAGAATTCTCGGTAATTTAACTGGTTTAAATCCCGTGTGGGTGGTAATTTCTTTGCTGTTGGGGGCAAAATTGGGAGGAGTGCTGGGCTTGTTAATTGCGATCCCTATTGCTAGTTTTATCAAAGATACAACAGATAGCTGGCGGGCTGGAGAGTTTAATAAGATAGATGATATCGTGTCAGAACCTGTAAAGGTGACTAGTGAAACAGCAGGAACTTATAGTTGAAATTCAATATCTAAGTGAAGTAAAACTGACAATATTGACTATTTTATAAAAATATCTATCCCTTACTTATGGCTTGTTTTTTAAACTTGTTAATAATTAAGTGGAACGGGAATTTTAATAATAAACTCAGTCCCTTTGCCAATAGCTGACATGCATTGTAGCTGACCACCGTGTTTTTCTACAACAATTTGATAGCTGATAGATAAACCTAGTCCAGTTCCTTTACCAACGGGTTTAGTGGTGAAAAAGGGATCAAACAATCGGTTTTGGATGCTCTCTGGGATTCCCGGACCATTATCGGAAATACGAATCATTACTTGCTTGTCATCAGTGAGTTGAGTATGAATGCAAATTTTGCCTTTATCCCTTAGCGATGAAGTAGGTGCTTCGCCTTCGCGCAGAGTATGGCTAATGGCTAATGACTCTTCTATCGCATCAATGGCATTCGCCAAAATATTCATAAACACCTGATTAAGTAATCCAGCATAGCAATCAACTTGGGGAATATCACCGTATTCCTTAATTATGTTTATGCTTCCACCGAATTGGTTATTTTTGAGACGACTTTGTAAAATTAACAGGGTGCTATCAATACCTTCATGAATATCAACTAATTTTTTCTCAGATTCATCAAGACGAGAAAAATTTCGTAAGGAAAGAATGATTTGCTCGATTCGTTTGGTGCCAACCTCCATAGAGGTGAGAAGATGGGGGAGATCAGTACTTAAAAAATCCAGTTCAATTTGTGCGATCGCAGTTTTAATATCCGCTTCTGGTTCAGGATAACATTGTTGGTACAATCTAATGAGATTGAGTAGATTTTGGCTGTATTCGATGGCGTGAACAAGGTTACCAGCAATAAAGTTGACGGGGTTATTGATTTCGTGTGCAATACCAGCAACGAGTTGTCCTAAGGCAGCCATTTTTTCATTCTGGATTAATTGCGTATAGTTCTGTTGAAGATCACGAAAACCTACTTTAGCGACTCTAGATTGTTCCTCTACTTCCTTTAATTCAACAAGTGTTAAGACATGAATTTGAGAGTAAGCTAAGAGTAATTGATGAAAATCGACGAGCTTATATTTTCCAGACGAAGTTTTAACTAAAATCGGCTCATAAGCAATTTGAGGTGATTGTTGCAAAGTTGCCTGAGTGGCATTGACAATGAGCATATCTTCAGACAATGCTAATATTTCTTGCTGGAAAAACTTGTAAAGAATTTTAATTGGTCTTATAGAAAATAGTGCCAAACTATAGGTTTGACTCATATGCTCAAAAAATTTCCGCCGTGAAATCATCCCCACATACTGTTGATTATTATTTAGAATAATTCCCGGCAGTAAAGGCTCTTGCTTAAAGAGCATAGCTAAATCATTACCTGGACGCTCTACTTCGATGTGAACCTGCCAATAGGGTAATTCTTGCAAAGTTGACTCTAATCGCAAGTTTGACTCATTAGCATTTGTTATGCCACCCATAGTCAGCATACTCTCAAGCCTTGACTGCTGAGGTAATATTTCTGGTAACATCTTGAATATCCGTCTCTATAATTTCAAAGTTCATCAATCGTTACAAACTTATGTTTCCCAAATTGCGACCCAAAATTCACAAAGCAGATATGGGAATATAAAGTACTTCAGGAAATCCAATACTTTTCTGACTGCGTACACATTTAGCGGTGAGGGGGTAGCAGTATTCTCGCTTTGCACTACGTCTCGCAGAGAAGGGGAGACGCTAAGAGCGAAAACGAGTCTTGTCTACGATACACCAAGGGGGAACGAGCGTCAGGGCTTATCATTAGACATCGCTTCTTCACGAGCATGTTTTTAACATAGAATGAAAAAACTCTGAGCGGTCGGCAAAAAAAGAATGAAGTACAAATTTCTCATACTTCATTACTTTATAATTAATCAATTATCTATTGTTTTCAATGAGTTACTACAAACAATATTAGCTGTCCCAAAAAAAGGTTAAATCTTAACCTTTTCTATTGATGTGTGTAAGTTAATTTATATTAATTGTAATTATAAATAGTGCAAAGCTTTTTATTAACCCTTGGATAACCCAATCTTTACTTATTGCTATAACATAATGTGCTAAATACTTATCCTGTAATACTTCTTAAGCTTGCCATTATTTATCATGGAATCTAATCGTCCATTACAGCTAAATCGTCGCCAGTTTTTGCTCCGTTCAACTATCACAGCAGGTGGAATTATTGCTACAAATCTTGTATCCAAATCACAAGTTTTTGCTCAAGCGCCTGCAATTATCACCTCCGATAAAATGCGTCCTGCTATACCTTATGGCGTAGCTAGCGGAGATATCTCCAATGATAGCATCGTCATTTGGAGTCGCAGCGATCGCCCTGCCAAAATGGTAGTAGAATATTCTACCAGCGAATCTTTTCGCAATGTACAGCGCGTTGTGGGACCCAATGCTTTAAAAAATAGCGACTTTACAGCACGACTTTATCTGAGGAACCTGCCACCAGACCAACAATTATTTTATCGGGTAATCTTCCAAGATTTAGATTATAAAGGCACTTACAGCGCTCCTTTTTATGGCAGTTTCCGAACTCCTCCCAAATTTGGACGAGATATATTCTTTGTTTGGGGTGGTGACACTGCTGGTCAGGGATGGGGGATTAATCCTGATTTCGGTGGGATGAAAATTTACGAAACTATGCGCCAACTTAATCCCGACTTTTTCATTCATTCTGGCGATAATATTTATGCAGATGGGCCGATTCAATCACAAGTAACTCTAGACGACGGCACTATTTGGAGAAATATCACTACACCAGAAAAATCAAAAGTAGCAGAAACTCTCACAGAATTTCGTGGCAACTATATATACAATTTGCTGGATGAAAACATCAAGCGTTTCAACGCTGAAGTTCCCATATTGGCACAGTGGGACGACCACGAAACTACAAATAATTGGTATCCTGGGGAATTTCTTAACGATGACCGCTACACAGTTAAGGATGTTAACTTGCTAGCCCAAAGGGCAAGACAAGCATTTTTAGAATATCTACCTATTGGGTATGCAACTGAAAATCCAGATAAAGCAAGAATTTATCGCTCTTTCAACTATGGCCCGTTATTAGATATTTTCATGTTGGATGAACGCACCTATCGGGGGCCAAACACGCCTAATCGTCAGCCAGTGTCAAGTAAAGAAACAGAATTTTTGAGCAGACAACAAGTGCAATGGTTGAAAAGACAATTGCTCTCATCAAAAGCAACATGGAAAGTAATTGCTAGTGATATGCCCTTAGGACTAATAGTTAGAGACGGTAGCACGGACTTTGAAGCTTGGGCTAACGGAGATGGCCCAGCTTTAGGAAGAGAACTAGAACTTGCCGACTTATTACGATTTATTAAAAACAAGAATATTCAGAATGTTGTTTGGTTAACTGCTGATGTCCATTATGCAGCAGCCCACTATTACGACCCCAGTAAAGCCCAGTTTACCGACTTTAAGCCTTTTTGGGAGTTCGTCGCCGGGCCTCTTAACTCTGGCACATTTGGGCCAAACCAGTTAGAAAATACTTTTGGCCCACAATTGATATTTCAAAGCCTTCCTCCAGGTACAAAAGCAAATCGGCCCCCAAGTGAAGGTTTGCAATTCTTTGGAGGAGTTAAAATTGATAGAAATACAAAAGTGATGACAGTAACACTGCGTAACTTGCTAGGAGAAACTCTTTACAGTGTAGATTTGCCTCCAGAAAAATAAGTTACTAAAAGTGGAGCGGAATATAGCCAGTTAGATAGAGTAATTACGCAATTTTTTACTCTGTCTACTGGCTATGTTGTTTCTTTGCTGAGATATTAAAGAAGAAAAAATCTGCGCTGCTGGATAACGGTATGATTGAATCACGCATCGAGTTCGGATTATGCGAAGGCTGAGTTATAAAATTCAGTAATGGAATAAGACCTTGACCCCGTACTAGGAATATCAACCCATGCTAATTTTGAAAAGAGTTCCTTGGGTGTCCCTGGCGCTAGTACTGCTGAGTTACAGTACTTTGGGCTGGGTAATATCTGAAACGCGTGCTCCTCTGTTTGTGTGGCTGGTGACTGTGGTTGCTATCTTGATTTTAATAGTAACACTGACCACTCCTTGGCCGAAAATGACATATTACTTCAGTATTTTGCTTAAATCAAATACTAGGTCTTTTGGCGTTGCCGTCTTAGCAGCTTTCTTATTTTTTATTATGATTGCCTGGTTTCGGATATTTCTTGATACTTTACTGATCATTTCGGCGACCATATTAGTCAGGATAGATTTTCAAATAGCAGGTCTTAGGGAAGGGTTAGCCTTTTGGACTGCATCTATCTTTTCATTGACAGGTTTGGCCTTGGGTGCGCTAATCTACAAGTTAATATATTCCCAAATTTCGCTAACGTTTTGAAGTATACCCAAAAAGGCTAGCGATGCCTTCTCTACGAGACGCTACGCGAACGGTGGGCTGCACCAACGCTTCAGAACCAGTATTACTTACCCACAACTTCCTTTTTACCTCCGATTCCCGGCTTCTTAAAAAAGCCGGGAATCTTGTTCTTCAATACTTGGGTTCAAAATGCAGGCTGTTCAAACAGCAGTAGAGAAAGGAAAAAATCCATGATAAAAATTGATACCCAACTAGTAACAACTGCTTTGGTTGCAGATTCTCCTACTTCCTTTGCTCCCCCTTTAGTAGTTAAACCCCAACTACAGCCAATCACAGCAACCAGCACTCCAAAAATAAACCCTTTTAGCAAAATAATAAACAAATCTGATGGTTCTAAAAAATTTCTGACTGATTCTAAAAATATTTCGGGAATAATTTTGTAAAACTGTGAAGCAGCAAAAACTCCGCCGATGATGCCTGTAACTAAAGCCAAAATAGTCATCAAAGGCACCATCAAACAACAAGCAATTACTCTAGGAAGTACTAGATAATCAATTGGATCAGTTTTGAGCATATAAAGTGCATCAATTTGCTCTGTGACTCGCATTGCACCTATTTCTGCTGCAAAAGCAGAACCTACTTGTCCCGCCATAATACTAGCGGTCAAAATTGGAGCTAATTCTCTGCAAAAAGCTAAGGCAAAAGCACCTCCCACAGCATTGACAGCACCAAATCGCACTAATTCCCTCGCTGTCTGAATAGTAAAAATCATTCCTGCAAAACCGCTGACAAGCAGAACTGGAGAGATAGAACCTGGCCCAGCAGTAACCAGATGTTGCAGAATCTTGCGATAGTAAGTTTTTCCCTGAAGAAAATGTAGCCACACTTGACCGAAAAGCAGTACTGCCGCAAAACAGCGTATAATCTCAGATTGCTCGAAATTTGTTTTTATTCGCAATTTTATTGTCCTTAAGACTGGCTTTTTTTGCACATATATTATGTCAATTCTCCAAAATAAGACTACAGATACAAATGGTGGAAACCCAGCCAGATGTAATCTGACTTTCTCAATTACATAGACGCAGCTTCCCGTAGGTATTACGAATTGGTCTTAGGGTATGGTACATGAACAGACGCACTGGATGTTTACCCTCAAAGTTGAGGAGGTGTTTAGGCATGGTTCAACTCAAAGGGTTTAAATATTTAATAATATTTCCAAATAATGTAATGTTAAATAATTTTTTATGAACAACATAAAAACCGTAGCTTTTGTGTTATTTCTGATACTATTTTTAAGCGTAGCACACCCAGCTTTTGCATCTGTATGCCGCAATTACAATGTCTACGAGGGGCTACATCACAAGATTTGTATTCTCAGTATCAACCGAAGTGCTAAAAATTATTGGGAATACAGGGCAACCATTAGTGTAGATGGAGTAAAAAGACCCACTGAGGTTTATAATTGTCGCGAACGAGTCAAGGTTCAACAAAGTGGAACAATTTTGCCCTTTGAGCAAAACGACCCTGGTGAGATGATATGCAGCTTTTTTAATTCTTCTCGGCGGTAAACACACACCAGATAATAAAGACCGTAAAACCTAGATAGGCGAATACTGTTAGCCATTCTTGCCAGCTACCAAATGAATTATTCATCAGCAAAATTCGGAAAATTAACATTTCTCAATCCTACACGCTGAGGCTGCCAGTTGCTTGCTGTATTTTGGAAGATAAAGGCTATGCAAAAATTCTTAGCTAATTTTCTGGAATCGATATCATTGGGATGGTAGTACATATTAGAGCATCGATATTATACTTAACCTCTATAACTAATCTTCGGGGAATATAGCCCCATTGTTTACGCTTCAAAACCCGGTTTTCACGACCGGGTTTTTGATGGGTAATACCAATTCTCTAAGAAACTCCACCAAATCAGGCTTGGTGAGACAATAAAATTTTGCAACTTGTTCTATGCAACTTCACAGGTAATCAGTATAAGTAAGTTCGTCGTAAGGACTTTAGTTATTATTCTTATCTTCTAACCACTAAAGTGCTTACAACAAACCCTCAAAACTAGCTTTAGCACTTCCAATACGGTTTGCTTAAGGAAAGAGACGCGATAAATCGCCGTCTCTACAAAGGACTGATTATTGTAAAGACGGCGATTTATCGCGTCTTTATAATCTATAACTTTCATCAAAAAACTTTATCCGAACTATATTGCTAGCACTCCTAAATACAGTTAGTAATACTTAGAGACGAAATTTTTTACGGTTCTAAAAAACTTTGCAAAGGAATTCAAACTTTCACATTAGTACAGCACGGATACAGCCAGCTATCATCTCTATTCAGTAAACAAGGGCGAAAGCAATTGTTAAGGATAAGCAAGCTTCCACCACAGTGTACTAGAAGCAATATTGTTGATGTACAGTGAAAGAGGATATTAGTTGAAAATGATGCAAGATGTGAAAGTCGAATATTATTTGTGAGATTTTAACGAACAGATTCAAAAATGACTGTCGTCAATATTAAGCAAAGGAGAACAAGTCCACACCGAAAAATAATCCAATATAAAATAAAGGGTAGTAGACTCATAGCAATATGCGATCCTCCGAAAATAGCTGATAAAACGTAAGCGATCGCTAGACCAAATAATGCCAATAAAAAATATTTAATGAACTTGGATGTCAAACGAAATAATAAGCTGTGACGATTTGTAGTCATATTTTTCTCCTGATAGTTGAATAAAAAAATAACAGGGTTGATGTAGTACCAATAAGCACTATATCAACCCTGCTGTAGTCTTTTTCTAGACTCTCTTGGGCTGGGAAACTATTCACTTGTTAACCCCAATAACGAAAACAATTTTTTACTGTTTCTCTAAACCTTGAGGTGAAATCAGTGGCTGTTGTTGATTAATAGTTAGAATAATCAGCAAAAAAACAACCAAACTCAGTCCCTATCCAACAATTCAGATACCATCCAGCCAAATATCGGCGCGGTATTTCCCTTCTTGCATCGAGAAAAGTCCAGTCTGAGTAGTCCAAACCCCTTCTTTAACAATTCTCTCAATCCCACTCGAAAGCGATCGCGATAGATAGATACCTGACTTTGCGTATCTGTTGTATCTGTCGGTAACTTCTCTAAATACCTATTTAGATCCGCATGAACGCAACGAAAAGAACCTCGGAAAGAGATGACACGCAGCTCAAATTCTTCGGTTCCAATCTTGCGGATAGTCACTTCAATTATTCCATCCTTGCAAGTGTGACAGGCAAGAATATCTTTTTCAAGCAACTCAAATAATTCCTGAGCAGAATTTGAAGTTTCAGGTGTTGGCATAGTGTGGGTTACCTCAGTGCTAGTTACTTCAGCTATCCTCGCGGTTCACACCTAATTTGTTATCGATTTTACATTTATTGTTATAGATTCTACATTCACTTTATTAATATTGTCAATCTAGTTGATAAACTAAATTGACAAGTTGATAATTTAGAGTATAGTTAGTAGTGTCTTGTCAATACGCTTTTCTGTAAAATGCTAGGCGATGTCTACGACGGGCTACGCTAACGCGCAGGACTGGAGACTGGGAAACCTTATAAATAAATTTATAGAGGTTGCGGTTGAGTCCAATACAGACCTAACCCCCAACCCCTTCCCTACCTCTCCCTAACCCTCTCCCAATACGGTTCGGTTAAGGGAAGAGACGCGATAAATCGCCGTCTCTACAAAGGACTGATTATTGTAAAGACGGCAATTTATCGCGTCTTTGTGATCTATAACTTTCATCAAAAAACCTTATCCGAACCGTATTGAACCCTCTCCTACGAGGAGAGGGAAGTGGAAAAACTTTTATTGCTGGAACAGGAGTAAAATTCAAAGCCTCTCTCCTGCTTGGAGAAAGAGCAAATGTAAAATTTAGGTCAGGGTCGATTTCATCTTCTCCCGTTTTATCTGCCTATTGATGACTGGATAAAGCAATAGAAATATACCTCACATCTACCTCACATATCGATAAATAGTTTTGGCTGGAGAAATTTACTTCATGACGGAAATTCCTGAAAGTTTCTTGAGAGCGGTTGCAGCTGAACACAATGTATCTGAAGCTGAGGTAAGTGCCTTACTTCTAGCTTTAGCTGGCCAAACGGCAGAGTCTATTGCAACCACTCTTGAAATTAGTGCAGCAGCAGTGCGGAAGCGGCTTGGTTCGGTTTACCAAAAGTTTGACATTGCTGGGAGTACTCCTGGGAAATTAGAGGTGATCAGGAGTATCTTCCAGGAAAGATATCAGTTATCAACAGTAGTTAATGCTTCATCCTGTTATGATTTTGGCGAAGCGCCGGATGTCCCCGTTTTCTTTGGGCGTGAGTCGGAGTTAGACGTTCTAGAGCAATGGGTAAACAAAGATCGTTGTCGGCTTATAGCCATATTTGGTATGGGGGGAATTGGCAAAACAGCGTTATCTATCAAACTGGCACAGAAAATTCAGGAACAATTTGAGTATGTTATCTGGCGATCGCTACGTCATGCACCCTCTGTTAAGGAGATTTTTGCAGACCTGATTGAGTTTTTCTCCAAAAAGAATGAGCCTAAAGAAGTAGGAATTTCGCAATTGATTGCCTATTTGCGGAGACATCGCTGTTTATTAGTGCTAGATAATGTAGAGTCAGTCCTGCTTGGAGGCGATTATGTTGGACAATATCGAGAAGGATATGAAGAATATGGAGAACTTTTCCGCCAAGTTGGGGAAGTACCTCATCAAAGCTGTTTAGTCTTAACCAGTCGTGAAAGTCCCAAAGAAATTGTCACCCTAGAAGGAAACAATCTTAAAGTTCAATCCTTGCAGCTAAGTGGGCTAGAAAATATCGCCGCAAAAAGCATATTTGTGGGTAAAGGTGATTTTTTAGGTTCAGAAAAAGACTGGAACAAATTAATTAATCAATATGCAGGTAATCCTTTAGCCTTAAAAATCGTTTGTAATACAATTCAAGAAGTCTTTGGTAGCAATATATCAGAGTTCATTAGTTGTGATATTTCGGTGCTATTTGGAGATATCCGCAATCTATTAGAACAACAGTTTAATCGACTATCAAATTTAGAAAAAGAAATTTTATATTGGCTAGGAATTAATTGCAAACCCACTTCTTTTGTAGAGTTACAAGCAGATATTATTTCAACGACATCACAACCAGAATTAATTGAAGCTTTAGAATCACTACGACGGCGATCGCTAATTTTTAACGAGAAGGGTTTGGCGAAATTCATGCTCCAAGCTGTGGTTATGGAATATATAATTAGCCAATTTGTTAACCAAGTTTGCGAAGAAATTATTTCCGAAATTAATCTAGAAAATATTTCCTTATTAAAGAGCCATGCTTTACTCAAAGCGCAAACCCCAGGAAAGATTAGAAATGCCCAAATTCGTTTAATTTTAGAACCAGTTGCTGAAAAAATAATTAATACATTTGGCAACAAATATCGGATTAAAAAACATCTATTAAAAATCATAGAATTACTACAAGTCAACACCCCTTTAACATCTGGCTATGCTGGTGGTAATATTATTAACCTCCTTTGTTATCTGGAAATTGATTTAAATGGATGTGATTTTTCCAATTTAAAGATATGGCAAGCATACCTAATAAGTGTGAAATTGCATAATGTCAACTTTGCTTATTCTGACTTATCTAAGTCTGTATTTACAGGAATATTCGATAGTATTTTGTCAGTGGCATTTAACCCTATAAATGGAGAAATTGTCGCTACAGGTGACGCTGATGGTCGGATTAGCTTTTGGCAAGCTACATATGGTGAGCAACTGTTTCATTGGAAGGCACATGCTAACTGGGTAAGAACTGTTGCTTTTAGTCCCGATGGTAAAACTTTAGTAAGTAGTAGTGATGACCATACTGTAAAACTATGGGATGTTGATAGCCAAAAACACCTCATGACTCTTGAGGAACATACTAGCTGGGTCAGGTCTGTTGCCTTTAGTCCTGATGGTAAAATTGTCGCCAGTGCTAGTAGCGATAAAACCATTAGACTTTGGGATTTAAGTAACCAACAATGCTGGAAAATTTTAAAGGGACATAGCTACTTCGTTCGTTCTGTTGCCTTCAGCCCTGATGGGAAAATACTCGCCAGTGGTAGTGCTGACCAAACTGTGAAGTTATGGGATGTGAAAACAGGTAAATGTTTGAAAACTCTGGAGGGACACACCAAATTAGTCCAGTCTGTAGTTTTTAGTTCTGATGGTGAAATACTTGCTAGTTGTAGCGAGGACAAAACTGTGAAACTCTGGGATGTTCAAATGGGGAAGTTATTAAAAACTTTAGAAGGACACACCAATTTGATTCATTCTATAGCCTTGAGTCCGATCCCCTCTGCACAAGGAGGAGGAATCATGGCCAGTTGTAGCGACGACAAAACTGTGAAACTCTGGAATGTTGAAACAGGAAAATTATTAAAAACTTTAGAAGGGCATAGTAATTCTATTCAGTCTGTTGCATTTAGTCCTGACGGGAAAACACTCGCCAGTGGTGGCTATGACAAAACCGTTCGGTTCTGGGACATTGAAACTTATCAATGTATCCAAATTTTGCAGGGATACACCAATTGGGTACACGATCTAGCCCTAAGTCCAGATGGGAAGATAATTGCTAGTAGCAATGATGATAAAACCGTTAGGCTGTGGGATGTTCAGACTGACCAATGTATCAGCACTTTAGAAGGACATGCTGGCCGCCTCTGGTCTGTTGCTTTTAGCCCGCTTCCTGGTGGACTATTAGCTAGCGGTGGTGATGACCAAACCATCCGCTTTTGGGATACTCTGAGTGGACAGTGTGTGAAAGTTTTGCAAAATAGCGATCGCATCCGCTCTATTGCTTTTAGTCATGATGGTCAAATTCTGGCTAGTGGTAGTGTTGACTGCAACATCAAGCTATGGAATATTCGGACTGGCCAATGCTTTGAAACTTTACAGGGACATACAAATTGGGTGCAGTCTGTCAGTTTTAGCCCTGATGGTGAAATCCTCGCCAGTGGAAGTGATGATAAAACATTGCGTCTATGGAATGTTTATACAGGAGAATGTATTCGGGTTTTAGAAGGACATACTATGCTAATTTGGTCTGTTGCTTTTAGCCCACTTCTCCCTTCACAAGGGCAATTTGGAGGGTTATTAGCTAGTGGCGGTGATGACAAAACAGTCCGGCTATGGGATGTTCAGACTGGCGAATGTCGCAAAACTTTAGTCAATAATGATTGGATACGTTCTGTTGCTTTTAGTCCTGATGGTAAGATTATTGGCTGTGCTTGTGTTAATCACACTGTAGAAATTTGGGATGTTGACACAGGTAAACGTCTGATTATTTTGCAAGGACATAATAATTGGGTTCGTTCTGTTACCTTTAGTTCGGATGGAACTTTGTATAGTGGTTCCCAGGATGGAGCTATTAAGCAATGGAATGTCAAAACTGGAGAGTGTATCAAAACCCTCATGTCAAAAAGACCTTATGAAGGAATGAATATCAAGGGGCTATCTGGTCTAGGCGAAGAACAAAAAAACACACTTAAAGAATTGGGTGCTATTGAGGATTAATCTGTTAATTAAAAATAATTATGATGCTATTTAATTGCACTCTTATAAATGTGTATTAGTTTCTTATTGTTGAAGATCATGAATTTTTTATAAGCATTGCCATTATGCCAAATTATATCGGTTGGATGATTTTTCAAAACAACCTGACTCGTACTATTGCGAAAATGTCACTATAGTTGCTAGATACTTCCAGTATTTTTATTGAAATTAAAATAATAATTAAATGTCGCAACTTAACCCTAAAAAAATTCAGTTATATGAAATTAAAGATATAGATCGGCTTCCGCAACTGCAAAAACTTTCAACAGCAGACCGCTTGGCAATGAAAGCAGTTGCCCAAGTATTGCCGTTCCGTGTCAATAATTACGTAGTAGAGGAACTGATTGACTGGGAGAATATTCCCGATGATCCCATCTTTCGCCTTACCTTTCCTCAAAAAGAAATGTTGGCTCCTGAATCTCTAGACAAGGTTATTTGGCATCTGCAAAATTCTACGCCAGAAGAACTGCGTCAGCTAGTAAATACAATGCGATCGCAACTCAACCCCCATCCAGGCGGACAGGCAGAACATAATATTCCCACTTTAGATGGAAAACAAGTACCAGGAATTCAACATAAATATCCCGAAACAGTCTTGATTTTTCCGACAGCAGGTCAAACTTGTCACGCATATTGCACATTTTGTTTCCGTTGGCCCCAGTTTGTGAAGATGGACGGAATGAAATTTGCTACCCGTGAATCAGGTCTTTTCCAAGAGTATCTCCGCCAACATCAAGAAGTCACAGATGTTTTAATTACTGGCGGAGATCCAATGACTATGAAAGCTAAACATCTAGCTTTATACATTGAACCACTGCTAAATTCGGATTTTGAACATATCCAGACAATTCGCATTGGTACTAAATCGGTAGCTTACTGGCCTTATCGCTTTGTTACAGATGAAGATGCTGATGATGTCTTACGTTTGTTTGAGAAAGTGACTAGCTCAGGTAAACATCTGTCCATAATGGCACACTACGATCATGGGACAGAAATCAAAACTGAAATTGCTCAAGCAGCGCTCCAACGCATTCGTAGTACAGGCGCACAGGTTCGCACCCAAGGGCCACTCATGCGGGGAATTAATGATTCTCCGCAAGTATGGATACAAATGTGGCAAGAACAAGTTCGCCTTGGTTGCATTCCCTACTATATGTTTATGGAACGAGATACTGGAGCAAAACATTACTTTGAAGTGCCAATTATTCGAGCTTGGGAAATTTATCAAGCAGCAATACAAAAAGTGTCTGGGTTAGCTCGCACGGCTCGCGGCCCAGTCATGTCAGCACTACCGGGTAAAGTTGCAGTGGATGGCGTAACTGAAATTTATGGCGAGAAAGTATTTGTACTTTCTTTTTTGCAAGCACGCGATCCTAATTGGTGTAAACGTCCTTTCTTTGCACGTTATGACGAGAAAGCAACTTGGCTAACTGATTTAGTTCCAGCTATGGGAGAAAAGGAATTTTTTTATGAGACTAAATTAAAGGAAATTCTGAAAATACAAAGTTGAATTGGGGACTGGGGAATAATTTATACCCATTTCCAGAAACTTTTAAGAGATTTTATTGGTCTGGTTCTCCAAATTCTGCAAAAATCAGCCAATGTCATCTTCTACTCAAGGTATTCCCGGATTACCTGATTTGACGCATCCGATTGAGCTTGTCCAATTTGGAACCGAAGCGCTCAAAGCTTCATTGTTATTAGTATTTTTGATTGTAGCTTTGGGAGTTGCGATCGCACTGATCAGTTTTTCCCTGCGTCGAAGCCAGCCGGAACAACTTATATTCATAGGCGAATGGGCTGTTCGTTATTCCCAACTATTGCGGGGATTACAGCATTTAACTCTAGTATTAGTTCTGTTAATACCGGGATTTTTTCTCTGTTCAACTTTAAGCAATCGCTATCACCACTGGGAACAAGCAAAGGTGGCTCAAGTAGCTGAAAGTGTTGCAGGTGAAAAGCTTGAACAATTTGCGCCTCAAGTCCGCTACTCTATTCGAGAGCCATACTCATATACCACTCAAGTAGATGGCAAAATAGTTCAGGTCAATGAAACACGAGAGATTAACCGCTTCTTGATGCTGGCTAGTTCGCAAATTCAAGTCAACCTTGACCAAAGCGTAGATGTTCCAGGTCGCAGCTCAATTTATCGCGCAAATTATACTGCCGATTATAAAGTAGTTAACCAACTCAAGGATATTAATAATTTTTTCTTTGAGGCACCGCCACCCAACGGCTCCATACTTCTTGCTAGCTACAAAATCGAGCGTGACGGGACTAGGTTACAACAAACCAATCCGGGAGACTATGGCTTTCCCTTCCGGCTGCAACCAGGGGAAGAAACCACCTTTCGAGTCACCTATCAGGCGAGAGGCGGGCCTCGCTGGGTTTATAGTGCAGGGGGACAGATGCTATCTAACTTCCGCCTCATCGCAATTGCTAACTTTGCTCCAGCTAATTTTGCCAGTGGTATTGAACCTGATGAAATTAAATCTGACGGACGCAGTACACAATTTACTTGGAAATTTGACGATAATGTTTCAGTCAAAAATCCATTTGGAGTATTTACCAATACCGAGCCTATTAAGAACACGGGGGTAATTCCGCGTCTTTTATTACTAGCACCAGCAATCTTTTTGTGGTGGATATTGTTGTTATATTTGTCACTGCCAATGAGTTTCAAAAATGTAGCGATCGCTGCTAGTATTTTCTTTGCTTGTCTGTTGACTTTGACCTATCTAGCTCGTGTCATCAATGTTCAGTTGGCTTGGACTTTAATTTCCATCATTTTACTAATTTTAACATGGGGATTGGGAGCCAGTCGCAGGGCTTCCCTTGCTGCTATTATCTGCACTCTTGCTGGAGCAGTCCTACCCATCTTTGGATTATTAGTACCCGTCAGTGGGCTAACTCTCAGCCTAGCGGGTTTGCTTTCAGCCGTTTGGCTAGCAGTTCGTCACTGGTATAGTTGGTACAGTTTGCACCCAGAAGACCAGAGATTGTAGGGCTGTAGAAAAATGCTTATAGATTAGGTGATTCCGCTATGATTAGCAAAGTTTTAGTAAATAGCACTTATGGATAATGATTTACTGGCTTTTTTTGCGGGTGCTGGGTTACTTGTCCTCTATCTCATATTTTCCGCATTGACTGAAATGGGGACTAAACTACCTTGGAAGAAATAAGCAGATAGGGTAATGAAGCAAAAATATGTAAATTGAATGTACTGGAATAATGAAAAAATTTATATTTTTCAACCTGATTGGGCTTAGAAAAAGAAATAAACATGCTTTAGGCTGAGTTAATATATAGTTCCCATTCAGATACGGTACAACATTACATCATGAGGTGTAGGGGCACGGCACTGCCGTTGTACCTTACGTAAACGAGAACCGCTATACTTATTGTTCGAGAGAGAGCCAAATGCGCGATCCACAGAAGAACCACATTAAAATCGAGCCAGCAACCCTCGTATTAATTGTGTCCATACTAATACTCTTGCCTCTACTGTTTGTTGGTTTTTTCTCGCAGTGAGCTAATCTCACCGAGAATCTTTCCAGGTTGCAGTAACTTTAAAGTTATTGGCGTTTGTGTGTGGAGGCCATATCCTAATAGACGAGATATTCCCTCATAAATAATTGTCAATTTTTCTGGGATGCTTCATACTTTGAGATTTACCAAATAACTTATGTAAGGCAGCAAGACTTCGACTTAAAGCTAGCAAGCGGGGTCGTGGGTCTTTTTTTTGGGAGCCATGCTTACCCTTAATATCAGGATTAAAAAAGTGGGCAATAGTAAAAAGAGTTCGCATGAGGCTACACCCTTTTTAAGTTAGGTTTTTAGGTAAAAATGGTCTTTGATTGAGGGAGACAGAAGGGCAGATTTGGTAAAATTGGCATCAACTGCGATCGCAACCGTGAGACTTGCTCCTGTAAAGATGCCATTGGTAAAGTCGCCCTTAACCCAATACGGTTCGGGAAAAGGGAAAGGAGTGAATTCCAACCTTTCTCCTTTTCTCCAAACCACTACGACAGAACCCTTGGTGAAAATATCAACCCAAGTTCTCTACGGTAGGTATTCCTTGGGGATCTATGAGAATAAAAAGGTCGTATTTGCTGAGTCAACAATGTTGGTGACGATATCCGCTTGGGTAAAGCCAGTACCAAACAAGGTAATTAACAGGTCTTCTGCTGTGCCGAATCCAGGGTTGCCAGCAATGCCGTCGCTAACTCTAAACTGGGTATTAGTGCCAGCAGCATTAGTAACTACACGCACATCAATAGCAGCAATACCATTGAAGGAAAGGAAATCTCCCCCTGTTCCTGTGACAAATCCATTAACTCGGTCACTACCATCACCTAAGACATAGCGAATGGTATCGCTGCCTATACCACCAGTGAGAGTGTCATTACCAAGGCCGCCGACCAAAATATCATTACCATCAGCGCCAGTCAGGATATCATTGCCCGCTCCACCCGTAAGCAAGTCAGCACCGACTCCACCGTTGAGGTTGTCATTGCCGTCACCTCCATCAAGAGTATCGTTGCCACCTGCTCCAGTTAGGGCATCAGCACCACCATTGCCAAAGAGAATATCGTTGCCAGCTTGACCATTGATGGTGTTGTCAGCTTCATTACCAGTGATGGTGTTGGCAAGTCCATTGCCTGTACCTATTTGGGCTGTGCCAAGCAAAGTTAGGTTTTCTAAGTTATCGCCTAGAGTATAGTCCAGGCTGGACTGGACTGTATCTGTACCTTCATCGACGTTTTCTGTGATGGTATCCCCTATGCTATCGACTATATATGTGTCGTTGCCTGTGCCACCAATCAGGGAGTCATCCCCCGCGCCACCGCCAAGTGTGTCATTACCAGCATCGCCAATTAGAGTATCGTTGCCAGCCAACCCGTTGAGGGTATTGTTGCCAGTATTACCAATGATGACATTATTAAATGCGTTACCAGTCCCGTTTTGGGCTGTTCCTACTAAAACCAAGTTTTCGACGTTGTTGCCTAATGTGTAGCTAGTAAGACTAGAACGGACAGTATCTATACCTGCATTGGCATTTTCAACAACGATATCGCTGGCACTATTGACTGCATAGGTGTCATTACCCGCACCACCAACCATTCTGTCAGCACCCGCGCCGCCATCAAGATAATCATCCCCTCCAGCACCGGTGAGGGTGTCATTACCCTCAAAACCAAAGAGGTTATCGCCGTTACTAGTGCCGTTGAGGGTGTTGTTACTGGCATCACCAAGAGATAAGCCAATGGCATCAACTGCGATCGCTCCCGTGAGATTTGCACCCACAAAGGTAGCATCTGTAAAGTTGCCTTTTGACAGATTAGCGTTACTGAGATTGGCATCAGTGAAATTTGCACCAATTGCGATCGCATCAGTCGTCAGCACCCCACTCATGTTAGCCCCTGTAAAATTGGTATTGGTGAGGTTGGTTTTTGATAGGTCAGCATTCAACAGCTTGGCACTACTGAAATTTGCTCCAGTGAAATCAGTCTCAATTAATTTAGCCCCAGTCAAGTCTGTAACTGTAACAGTGCCATTAGCAGCTACATAAGCACTAAAATCAGAACCCGTCAAAATAGCATCATCTAGAGTCAAGTTGCTTAAATTAGCACCACGAAATCTAGCATTAATTGGCTGTGTCGGATCTAATGCTTCTACATCACTCAGAACAACGTCACTGAAATTAGCTAGGTCAAAAATTGCATTTTGCAGGGTAATATCTGTCATTTTTGCTAGTCGGAAGTCAGCACCAGTTGCATTGATGTTGACTAAAAGAGTTGCTTCAAAATCAGCTTCTTCTAAGCTGGCATTTGTCAGATTTGCACCAGTAAAATCAGCAGCTTTGAGCTTCGCTTTATATAGATCAGCACCAGTAAAGTTCGCACCTCTTAGGTTTGGTCGCTCGGATTGCTCGCCACTGAGATTAGCCTCCTGTAGATTGGCATTGGTCAGGTTAGCGTTTGACAGGTTAATGAATTTGGTGTTGATGAATGAGAGATTAGCACCAGTTAGGTTTGCTCCCCTGAGATTGACATTTTCTAATGTTGCCTTAAAAAGATTAGCTGGGCCAAAGTTATTATTGGAGGCAAAAATGGCATTACGGGCATCAACATTGTATAACTTCGCTTCTTCAAAGTTAGTGCCTCTCAACTGTGTATTGAACAATGAAACGTTGGTGAGAGTGGCTTTGAAAAAGGTCGAACCGTTCAGGTTTTGACCGCTAAAATCGTTTCCTACTAAAAGCTGTTCGCTAAAGTTTAGAGCTGGCATAGTACATACTTAAGGGTTGAAGGAATAGAAGTTCAAGCTGAATGTTTGATTGCTACAGATTGTGGTGGAGAAGTTTTTTGCATTTGGTCTTTTAACCAACCAGCAAAAAGTTCGTTGAGCAACCGTTGTCGCATCGGTTCGTCAAATTGGGACGGGATAAACTTTTCTAAGCGCACAATTAACCACCAATCGCCAATATTGGTCGGGAGCGATAGCTGACCGGGTTGGCTGAAGGCGAGAAGGCGGGCAAGTTTGGGATGGGGTGCACTCAATGCTATGGGCCCCATTAAGCCACCAGTCTGAGCCTCTGCACCTTGGGAATATTGCCTTGCAAGTTCAGCAAAGGACTGTTCACCTTCTAACAGGCGGAAGTAAAGTTCTTGAGCAACAGCTCTATCGCGGATGCGAATGAGAGAATAAACAACCTGGTCAAGTTTTGGTTTTAATTGGCGAAAATAAGTCTCTAACTTGTGATCCCAGGTAGCTTTTTTGAATTTCTCAATTCTCAAGTTGCGAGTTGTTAAATCTAAAAATTCTGTTTCAGTCAGATTCTGCTGCTGTAACCAAGCTTGGCGTTCAGCTTCTGATGACAACTGATTTTGTTGGCAAAACTCTTGGTAACACTTGGCTTGCTCTTCGCTTGTGCAGCTAAAAGAGGCGATCGCTTCGTCAATTAAGAGTTCTTGCTGAAGCTTTGGTAGCAGTTGATATCGACTCAAGAGAGGAATAATTTCTTGAGTTGTCAATGTCTGATTATGAACTTGTAAGAGTGTCGCAGATGTGGCTGATGAATTCTCAGCTTTTTGATGTCGCCTACCAAATCCCTTGTTTTCTACAGGGGCTAGCAACCCTAGTTTTGTTTTCTCCCAAGGCGCAACTAGTTTGTTATCTTCTGACTGCTGTATCCATTGCAGGTGTTGGGGTAATAATTGGGCTAAATCATAGCGATCTAGAATTGTTTGCCTTGCCTTCGCCCTAATTGCAGCCATTTTCTTTGGATGATTGAGGGCTTCTGCAATGCGATCGCATATTTCCTGCGGTGAAAAGAAATCTACCAACAGCCCATTAACGCCATCTTGAATCACCTCGGTTACAGAAGCTGTTTTAGAACCTATCAGCAAGCAACCTGCTGATAAAACCTCCAACATTGACCAAGATAAAACAAAGGGACGGGTAAGATAAACATGTGCCGCAGAAGCTTGGAGAACTTGCAGATATTCAACGTAAGGTAGCCAACCTGTAAAATGAACTCGGCTGAGGTCGAGATCATATTTTTCTAGCATCACCTCTTTATAGGTTTTGCCATCACGCAGAGGCTTACCATAGGCTACGCGGTTTTCTCCGACAATTACGACATGACAATGAGGGCGTTGTTGTTGGAGTAAGGCAACTGCCTCGATAAACTGGGGAAATCCCCGATAAGGCTCCATGCCCCTTGCTACATAAGTAACAAGTTCTTCAACATGAGAAAGATCCAGATTAATCCGTGGGAGAACTAATTTAGCCCCTGGTTTGGGACAAAAAAAGTTAGTATCAATCCCATCATGTAATACAGAAATTTTACTGTGATACTCTAGGGGGAATTGCTGGCGTTGCCAATAGGTAGGAGAAAGACCGCGATCGCAACTATATAGATCCTGCAAAATCGGCGCATTTTTAATCCGAATTCGGGCTTCATCATCCGCAGTCAGGCGATCGCTAGGATCAAAGTCAGCATCAGTACCATGAGCATGATAAAACCACTCAAAGTAACACAGTAACTTGGCTTTGGGAAAAATATCTTTGATAAATAAGGTAGGACCCCAACCCGAATGGCCATAAACTACATCTGGAACAAATCCCCGTGCTTTAAGTTGCTCTGCCAGCCTATACACACCTTGACCCTGAAGAACAGCATTTTCCAAGGGTTTGACGTAATGGTGAGTTTCCGGTCGAGCTTCTCGTTTAGGGTTATAGATGACTTTGTTAACACCGGGCAATTTACCATCGTGACGAGTAGTACCAAAGAAAACTTGGTTACGTTTGTCTTTAGCCAAAGCTGCTGCTACATGACGAAATTGAGCAGGGAAATTAGGATGCAAAAATAAAATTCGCACGGCACTTTCAGTAATTCTGAGTATTACAAATCTTTAAGTTAGTAGACATTTATACTGCATGAGAAAGTCGGGGTAAGATGCCCACCCCACAGGATTTTGATGCGATCGAGATATGCAAATTAGATGTGTTTGAGCTTATTTCCTGTTCTAGGTTTTCGGACAGGAGATATTAAGATGGACACAGTTAAGTAGGTCAGGCAGAATAAATGTCACTAGTGAGGAGAAGTATGGGGTAAAAGGTATAGAGTAGCTTGAATTACCCATTACCTAATACCCATTAAGACCAATCCAAATCCAGTGATCTTTAATTACGCCCGCTTATTTAGCTTTGGTACGAAGAGTAGCGAAAGCGAATTCTGACAACGCCGCTACTCTTCATGGTTGGGGTAACTATCAGGTGTGTGCTACTTGGTTCGTACCCAAGTACACCGCCTAGTTACCCATTTCTTAGATAGGCTCTACAACGAAATCTGATGCGTCGATCGCTCCGGGAAGTACCCCTTGCAGAACTGCTAAGGTTTCGGATTGAGCAATAGTAACGCCTTCAGTCAGAACGTAGATCCGAGTACTAGCTGTAGCAACACCACCAACAGTGAGATTGATGCGCTGGAAGCCTAGATCCTCAAATTCCAGAGCCTCAAGCACTAAGTAGTCAGTACCATTTTGGAAGTCGGTGATCCAGTCGCCAGCAGGAACAGGGATGATTGGCTCACCGGGTTGGGGTGGCTCGAATTCATATTCTGCATAATTCAATTGGAAGAAATCAGTACCAGCACCGCCAGTTAGCGTGTCGCGTTCGGTTTGGGTTTCTGAGTCTTCGCCACCATAGAGAACATCATTGCCACCACCACCGATAATGCGGTCAACGCCAGCGCCACCATCGATGAAGTCATCGCCCGCGCCGCCATTAATCACATCATTGCCAGCGAGAGATTCATCTACACCAAAGTCACCGTAGATAGTGTCATTGCCACCAAGCCCACTAAGGTTATCATTACCCTCACCACCATCGATGAAGTCACCTTCACTACCCCCTGTGATGGTTTCTAAGCCAGCGCCACCCAAGAGGGTGCTAGAACCTGCACCACCATCGAGAACGTCATTGCCATCACCGCCATCGAGGTAGTCAATACCGTCTCCACCCAGGAGGGAGTCATCACCGGCATAGCCATAGAGAGTGTCATCACCATCGCCACCAATGAGGGTGTCATTACCGCCCGAAGCCAAGGTGTCAGCTTCGCCGTAAAGGGTATCATTGCCCGCACCACCATCGATGTAGTCAGCACCACCCGAAACCGAACCTTCTGTGTCGTCGCCGTACAGTGCGTCATCATAGAAGCTACCAATTAGGGTGTCATTGCCAGCACCGCCCTGGGCAGTATCTTCAAAGCCACCATAAATCCAGTCTGCACCTGCGCCACCATCAAGGAAATCTTTCCCATCAAGTCCATCTTCAGCGTCCGCGCCGCCGTAGATGGTGTCATTGCCGCCATCACCAAATACTGAGTCTTCGCCTTCTCCGCCAAAGAGTCTGTCAGCACCAGCTCCACCAAATATGGTGTCTTTATCGAATCCGCCATCGATGAAGTCATTGCCAGCATCACCATATAGCTCGTCCTCACCGAACTCCCCCAATATTCTGTCGGCACCATCTCCACCAAACACGGTGTCTTTATCATCTCCACCGAAGATGGTGTCATTACCGCCTAAGCCAGATAAGAGGTCTTCTTTACCAAAGCCGCGAATCGTATCAGCATTATTAGTGCCGGTAAGGGTATCGTTTTCCGGTGTTCCGTTTCTTACTGCCATAAATGAATCCTTGTTTTCAAAACACAATTTTTCTAGCTAACTTGAACGGGCTGGATGCACGATACAAATCTTGCTAATTAGTTGTTGCAATTCTCACCACTCCCCCCTCTCCCAAAATTAGAAGAGGGGGTCATAAAGGCATGGTGAGAAGATATTGCAGTAGATCGTTAGACATACTCCCAATCACTCCATGAGTAAACATTTGCAAATCAACTTTTTTTGATTTGGCAACTTTGTGTAGGCGACAGCACAAAAATGGACAATTTTAGCCTCTCAAAACAATTAGAAGCAATAATTTAAGAATGGCAAAACATTGTGTAGTCGCACTTTTTCGCGGCCCACTTTTTTGGCGTTATCTTTTACAAACTTATAACTCGCACGAAAAATGAAGCGAAGGCTAAGATTCTACCTTAAGCTAAACATGATTTTTGCCGAAAACAAAATATGCGTCAACCTTATTTGGTGATGCAAACTCGCTGTCGCGCATGTGCAAGCTGAGAATTCAGGCCCAACAGTAAATAAATCATGACGGCAGAATTACTTTATCTACCTGATTTCTCTAAACAATCCAAATTTGCATAATTATGTTTTTGCAGTTAGGTTTGAAATCGATACACAACTGAAACATTAGCCGAGAGCCGAGAGCCGAGATTGATGATGGGAACTATAAACTTTTAATTAGATCATGCTTAGGTAAAAATTTTACCTGTCAAGATAATGATCTTTTGTATTAGTAGTTGCACTAAGAATAGTAAATTTACGCTTTTATACGAGAAACAAAAGTTTGCTAAGTTTTTGCTAAGTGCCAAAGTTTCCACTCCGAACTTTCAAAAACCTTTTACTCGATAAAAACTTGTCACTGCATCTGATGATCTTTATGAAGCCTGATTAATAAGCATAATCAAATTTATGCCCACTTTAACATATTCACATAGAGATTTATCTCTGTCAATATAGGTATTTAAAATTATTCCTAAAGATAGATAAAAGAGATATTTGAAAAATAATTTGTAATAATTCATACCAATTTTCCAAAAATTTTTCTTCCAAAAAAGAAAATTAATGCACAAATTCTGCCGAAATAGATTAAAATCAACGTTTGTCTAACTATTAAGTAAAACGACACATACAGGCTGGCAAGACGGGAAAAATCCCTTCCAGAAAAACCATATAAGTTTTTGTTAATTAAAGTTTTTACCTGATAACAAAAAAAGTAGGCTATGTCTAGGTTTACTTTATGCCAATCCTGGTAAGTTGCTGAAGTATTACTTAATAGATTTTAATGAATTTTGCTTAACATTCAACATATTCTCAGCTTTATAGTGAGAATGCAAGGACAGTTAAGACAGTTAAGTAGACAGCAATCAAGAAATAAATAGATAGGCATAAATAAACATAACTACTCACTGTCCGCGTAATCCAGAAAGAGTTAGATGAGATAAGGGATTGCGGGCAAGCAAGCGAGTGTTTTCACCAACCATTATTCAAGTATTATTCTGGTAAAAAAATCTTGTGTGTCATGTAACGCTTTAATAATGAGCGTGAGGAATGGCACATTTACTTCAATTTGGATATAGCAAAGGTGACCCTAGCCTACCCCAGGTAAAATTAGTGATCGGTTAGTGCGATGCCTAGGTTGGGCTACGCCTACGCTCTTTTTATCAGGTGCGTTAAGCTACTGTTAACGCACCACTTTCACCCGAAAACTACTTAGGCAAAACTTGACGTAGTGCTGCTAAAAGTTGGTCAACACTTTCCTTACGACTATTAAAGCCCATCAATCCGACGCGCCAGACTTGACCCGCTAGTTCGCCAAGACCACCGCCAATTTCAATATTATGTTCATTGAGTAACTGCCGAGCGATCGCTTTACCATCTACCCCTGCTGGAATGCGGACAGTGGTAAGCGTTGGTAGCCTATACTCTTGCTCAACGTGCATACTCAGTCCTAAGTTTTCCAACCCTTCCCAGAGATATTCTACGTTTTTCTGATGGCGCTGCCAGGAGTTTGCTAACCCCTCTTCTGCAAGTAAACGTAGTGCTTCCCGCAATGCATAGTATAAATTAATGGGTGCTGTATGGTGATAGGTGCGTTCAGCGCCCCAATACTTACCCAGTAACAACATATCCAAATACCAGTTTGCAACCTTTGTTGGGCGCTGTTGCAATTTTTCAACTGCACGCGCACTCATTGTAAAGGGCGAAGCGCCAGGCGGGCAACCCAACCCTTTTTGGCTACAACTATAAGCTAGGTCAACTCCCCAAGCATCTAAAAACAAGGGAACGCCACCCAAACTCGTCACCGTATCTACCAGCAGCAAAGTGCCAAATTCCCGACATAAATCAGCGACCCCTTCCAACGGTTGACGTGCACCAGTGGAGGTTTCGGCATGAACTAAAGCTAAAATAGCTGGACGATGAGTTTCTAGGGCAGTTTGGAGTTCATCGAGGTTGAAGACTTGTCCCCAAGGTTTGGTAATGGTTCGCACATCTGCGCCATAACGTTCAGCCATATCCACGAGGCGATTACCGAAGTAACCAGCCACACCAATCAAAACCACATCACCAGGTTCAACAGCATTAGCGATGGTTGCTTCCATTGCGGCTGTTCCTGTACCGCTGACTGCAATGGTGAGTGGGTTTTCTGTTTGCCATACATAGCGTAGCAACGACTGAATTTCATCCATGAGTGTGAGAAAAGCTGGGTCAAGATGCCCAACAGGTGAAGTATTCATCGCTTCGAGAACTGTGGGATGGGCATTCGATGGGCCTGGCCCCAACAGCAGACGGGATGGGATTTCTAGAGGTGTGAGTTGCAAGCGCCCAGAGTCGTTGATTGAAATTGTTTGCGTCATAAACTGTCTTCGCCTAGACGATACTTACCGCATCATAGAGCGATCGCATCACCGATGTTTTAGTGAATCTGTCATTTGCCAGAAGATGCGATTACAGCAAAGTATTACAGTGATTTGAACAAATGTGTGAGAGTATACTTATTCACTTACCCGGAGACATAATTATGGTTTTTGCTGGCAAACGACCAAATAATTTAGGTATTAGCAATGGTAAATTAGCACCCTGCCCTAATTCTCCTAACTGTGTTTCTAGTCAGAGTACAGATGCAAGCCACAAAATTGCACCACTGACATTTACATCTACTCCAGAAGAAGCGATTACTAATCTCAAAAATGTTATTCAGTCTTTACCGAGAACCAAAATCATTACCGAAAGCCAAGACTATTTATATGCAGAATTTAAAAGTGCCTTGCTGGGATTTGTGGATGATGTAGAATTCTATCTAGACCGGAATGCTAATGTTATCCAAGTGCGTTCAGCTTCACGCTTAGGTCAGAGCGATTTGGGTGTTAATCGTCAACGGATAGAGACGATTAGAGCCAAGTTAAAGTAAGTTAGCTGATGCGCGTCTAAAGTATATAAACACTCTTGATGGTCGTTAACTGTTGACTGTTGACGGTTAACAGTCATCAGTCATCAGTCATCGGGTAAATGTACAAATTAAATGCGTAACAGCTTATTAACTTTACTTTTTAGGTCGACTTTATCCATTTTTTCGCAATGTGATACTCCTGCAAAGTCGCTGCAAGAATGCCTAAGCTAAAATCTCTGTGAGACGATAGTTTTACAAAAAGGCAGGAGGCACAGCTAAAAGCCTTTTCAAATCTCGTTTCCAGCCTCTGGGCTGGAAATGCAACTCAAAAGCGGCTCTGCCGCCAGCAAGACGCGATGAATCGCGTCTCTACAAATGGTCTATTTGTCGCATTCTTTTTTAAAATTGGTATTAGACCAAACTTCTAAAACTACTAGGATAAACGGCAATCTCGCTATCCCTCAAATGCTTTAGGGATTACTTTGCAAACTATATTTATACACCGTTGCTATCGGCGTTAATTATCCTGCCAGTGGAAGTTTTATATAAACGACGCTTAATTCGCTTACCCGTAAACACTGGTGACGAAACAGCCCTGTGCTTGATAAAGGGGGTTGGGGAATCTCTTATGCGTAAGTCCTCTGAGTTAGAAAAAGCTGATTTTTGGGCAGACTACTTTTAATAAATAGCTGATTTAACAAGAGTTGATCAAGTATGAATACAGTAGTTGAGCCGATGGACAAGCTTTTGAACTATCGAATTAACGAGCAACTTTATGCAGGCTCTAGAACGTTAGTTTACCGTGCAATTCGAGAGGCAGATCAACTTCCGGTGGTAATCAAATTGCTCCATCAGGAGTATCCCAGCTTCAACGAACTGCTGCTGTTCCGTAATCAGTACACTATCGCTAAAAATATTGACCTGCCTGGTATTGTTCATCCCTATAATCTGGAACCTTACCGCAACAGCTATGCTTTGATAATGGAGGATTTTGGCGGTATTTCCCTCAGAGATTGGATAAACACAAGAATTGGGAGCAACCAATATACTCTGACAGAGTTTTTGGACATTGCGATCGCTCTGAGCAATATTCTTGACGGACTATATCGCCATCGGGTTATCCACAAAGACATCAAGCCTGCCAACATCCTGATTAACCCGGAAACCAAGCAAGTCAAGTTGATTGACTTTAGTATTGCCTCTCTTTTACCTAGAGAAACCCAGGAAATTCATAGTCCTAATGTTTTAGAAGGTACCCTCGCCTACCTTTCCCCGGAACAAACCGGGCGGATGAATCGCGGAATTGACTATCGCAGTGATTACTACTCCCTTGGTATTACCTTCTATGAATTGCTGGCTGGACACCTACCCTTCCAGTCTAATGATCCGATGGAGTTGGTTCACTGTCATATTGCCAAGCAACCAGATCAATTAGAAGGCAAGACGGAAAAAGAAATCCCGCAAGTTCTTTGTAACATTGTGATGAAATTGATGGCGAAAAATGCTGAAGACCGCTATCAGAGTGCATTAGGGCTGAAATTTGATTTAGAACAATGCTTGGAGCAATTGAAGAACACGGGTAGAATTGAGAGTTTCCCAATTGCACAAAGGGATATTTGCGATCGCTTTATTATCCCAGAAAAACTTTACGGCCGCCAAGCCGAAGTTCAAAGCTTACTGGATGCCTTTGAGGAAGTCTGTCAGGGAAGCACTGAAATTATTTTGGTAGCAGGCTTTTCTGGGATTGGCAAGACTGCTGTGGTTAACGAAGTCCACAAGCCAATTGTGCGACAACGGGGTTATTTCATTAAAGGCAAATTTGACCAATTCCAACGCAACATACCTTTCTCTGCCTTTGTGCAAGCCTTCCGAGACTTAATCAGGCAACTACTGAGTGAAACTGATGCCCAATTCGAGTATTGGAAGTGCAAAATTATCTCCGCTTTGGGTGAAAACGGACAAGTAATGATTGAGGTGATTCCAGAACTAGAAAGTATGATTGGGAAACAGCCTCCTGCGCCGGAACTCTCTGGGAGTGCAGCCCAAAATCGCTTCAATCTGCTGTTCTTAAAGTTCACTCAAGTCTTTACTGCACCAGAACATCCATTGGTAATCTTTATTGATGATCTGCAATGGGCAGATTCTGCTTCTTTAAAGTTAATGCACTTGTTAATGAGCGAAGCTAAAATCGGCTATTTACTATTAATTGGTGCCTATCGAGATAACGAAGTCAACCCAGTACATCCGCTGATACTGACTTTGGAAGAGATTCAGAAGTTGGGCGCTAGAGTTAATACGATTATCTTAGCTCCTCTTGATGAAATATCCGTCAATCATTTGGTTGCAGATACATTTAGTTGCTCACTGGCGTTAGCTACACCGTTAACAGAATTGGTATTGAACAAAACCAAAGGCAATCCTTTCTTTAGCACCCAATTTCTCAAAGTGCTACATCAAGATCAACTTATTACATTTAATTTTGATGGTGGTTATTGGGAATGTGATATTGCTCAGGTGCGAGCGATCGCTCTTACTGATGATGTCGTAGAGTTCATGGCAATTCAACTTAAAAAGTTGTCAACAAAAACTCAAGAAGTCTTGAAATTAGCAGCTTGTGTGGGAAACCAATTTGATTTAGCGACATTAGCGATCGTCCATGAAAAATCCCAGATGGAAACAGCCGCAGACTTTTGGAAAGCGTTGCAAGATGGGTTGATTATCCCTACCAGTGAGGTCTACAAATTCTACCAAGAGGAGTCAGAATTTAGAATTCAGAATTCAGAATTGAAGCAACATAATTTTCCTGATTCCTGTTCTTACAAATTTCTCCACGATCGTGTTCAGCAAGCTGCTTATTCCCTAATTCCTGAATCTCAAAAGAAAGCTACTCATTTAAAAGTTGGGCAATTACTGTTAAAAAATACGTTGCCTGAAGTAATTGAAGCCAGCATTTTTGATATTGTTAATCAGCTAAATGAGGGAATTGACATAATTAATGAACAATCTCAGAAATATGAACTGGCTCAACTGAATCTAATTGCTGGCAAGAAAGCAAAAGCTTCAACTGCTTATAAAGCAGCAGTTAAGTATTTCACATTGGGCAGACAATTGCTAATAGAACAATGTTGGCAAGCTAACTATGAACTCACATTTGAGTTATATCGAGAGTCTGCGGAGTGTGAATATTTAACTGGCGATTTTAGCCAGGCAGAGACATTATTCAACTTAACATTAAATCATAGCCAAGATAAATTTGAAAAGGCTGGTCTTTATGCTATTCAGATGTACCTGAAAATGACTCAGGGTGAAAATATCGAAGCTAGTATTGAATCTGGACTGAAAGGTTTGAGCATCATGGGGATGTATTTGCCTATTACTTTTGAAGAACAGCAAGCTGTTATCGAAACTGAACTTCAAGAATTAAAAGCTAAACTTGCAGCAATTCACACAGCAGATTTATTCAATTTACCTGAGATGACAGATCCAGAGAAGAAAGTCTGCATGGGACTTTTAGCTGATCTTTGGGCAGCAGCTTATATGGGAGGAGATCAACATCTCAGTTATTTGGCTCCTCTATTAATGATCAGTTTATCATTGAGATATGGCAATGCAGAAAGCTCTGGTTTTGCTTACTGCTTATATGGGATGAATCTGGCAAATCAAGGAAGTTATAAAACTGCCTATGAGTTCGGTACGTTGGCACTAAAACTTGATCGTCACTTTAATAGCACCCAATTTATATTTAAGACCAATAATATCTTTGCACACACCATTAATCCCTATAATGAGCATTTAAAAACGAATTTATCACTTTCACAGCAATCATTCCAAATATGCCAAGAGACTGGGAATTTGGTGTTTGGCGTTTGGGCAGTTTCGTTTCTCATTTGGGCGATGTTAATTAAGGGCGATCGCTTATCAGATGTCTACGCAGAAACTGAGAAATATCTGAGCTATGTGCAACAGGTGAATGATGCCAATATGCTGTATGCGTTTACTTTACAGCGGCAGTTTCTACTGAACTTACAAGATATATCTAAAAATACTCATTTATTAGATGATCACAATAACAAAGATATTGCCTATATAGAAGTGTGGAGACAGAAGAATAACTTTGAACATGGGATTAATTGGTATTGCTTTCTCAAAATCCAATTATCCTACCTTTATGGTCGCTACGAAGATGCAGTTACAGCGGCAGAAGAAGCTGAGAAAACCCTAGCTTCTAACTCTGGCTTCTTTCCAATTATTCAGTATCATTTCTATTATCCGCTCAGTTTATTAGCCCTGTATCCCAATGCGACATTAGCGAAGAAAAACCAGTATTGGGACATTATCCGAGAGCATCAACAAATCCAAAAAAACTGGGCAGATAATTGCCCACAAAACTTTCTGCATCGATATCTATTGTTATCTGCTGAAATAGCAAGAATTTCTGGCAAGTATATGGATGCAATCGAGTCATACGATCGCGCCATTGCTAAAGCCAAAGAAAACGAATACGTCAACGAAGAAGCTCTTGCCAATGAACTTGCAGCCAAGTTTTATTTAGAATGGGGCAAAGAACGTATTGCCCAAGAGTATTTAATTAATGCTTACTATTGCTACACACGCTGGGATGCTAAAGCTAAAGTCGATGACCTAGAAGAGCGTTACCCACAGTTGCTAGTCCCCATCCTACAACAAACGCGTTCACGAAGTGACTCTGAAAGAGTATCGCCACTCACAATTAGTCACACGATCGCAAATATTGACACCATTGCTACCTTCCACGCAAGCATTCATAAATCAGTAGCATCTAGCAGCAATACATCAGTAATTTTAGATTTAGCAACAGTTCTCAAAGCGTCTCAGACTCTCTCCAGTGAAATCGAACTGGGTAAATTACCTACGAAGCTGTTACAAGTGGTGATTGAAAATGCTGGAGCAGATAAGTGTGCGTTACTACTGCTCAAAAAAGGTAAATTGGTAGTTGAGGCGACTGCTGAAATTGGGCAGCAATCAACCATGCTACAGTCCGTTTTTGTGGAAGATAGCGCAGACGTTCCCCATAGCCTAATTTATACAGTTAAACGTAGCCTACAAACTACAATTATCCTTGATACAACAGTGCATCCGGCGCTGATAGCTGACCCCTACATCATTCGTCAGCAACCCAAAAGCTTGCTGTGTACGCCGATTTTGTATCAAGGCAAACTGTTGGGGATTTTGTATTTAGAAAACAATCTTACTACTGGGGCGTTTACCAGCGATCGCGTCGAAATTCTTAATCTATTATGCACTCAAGCTGCAATCTCCCTAGAAAACGCCCAACTTTATCAGCAAGCACAAGATACTCTAAAAAACCTTGGACAGACCGAACAATTTTTGCGGTTAATTATCGATAATATTCCCCAGTCTGTTTTCTGGAAAGACCGCAATTGTGTTTATTTAGGCTGTAACCAGAAATTTGCTCAAACTTACGAGAATGGAGTGTCTGAAAGTGTTATTGGTAAAACAGATTACGACTTTTCCTGGACTCGTGAGGAATCAGATTCTTTTGTAGAGTGCGATCGCCGCATTATGGAGTCTGGACAAGCTGAACTCAACATTATCGAAACTGTGCAGAAAGCAGATGGAAAACAAATCTGGTCGAATACAAACAAAATTCCCCTACGAGATAGAGAAGGAAACGTTTTTGGCATCCTTGGCACTTCTGAAGACATCACCGAATACCACCAAGCACAAAAATTATTGCAACAGCAAAAGCAACAATTAGAACAAGCATTACAAGAACTCCAAGCAATGCAATTGCAATTAGTACAGGGTGAAAAAATGTCTGCCCTTGGTAATTTGGTAGCAGGTGTTGCCCATGAAATCAACAATCCTGTAGGCTTCATTGCTGGCAACATTGAACCAGCCAAAGATTATATCAAGGATTTGTTTGGATTAATTAACCTTTATCAACAAAAGTTTCCAGATCCCGGCTCAGATATTGAAGATGAAATTGATGCCATCGATTTAGACTATTTACGGGAAGATTTACCTAAGTTGCTGGACTCGATGAAACTGGGTGTTAATCGTATCCGCAGTATTAGCACTAGTTTACGAACCTTCTCCAGAGCAGATAAAGATTACAAAGTGCCCTTTAATATTCACGAAGGCATTGACAGTACTATTTTGATTTTAAGACATCGTTTAAAAGCCAACGAAAACCGTCCAGAAATTGTGGTGGTAAAAGACTATAGCAAATTACCCTTAGTAGAATGCTTTGCTGGACAACTCAATCAGGTGTTTATGAATTTATTAGCAAACGCGATTGATGCACTTGAAGAATACAATACAGAGCGCAGTTTGGAAGCCATTCTAGCCAACCCGAATTGCATCACTATTCAAACCCGTATAGCAGACTCAGGTGAGCACATTTTAATTAAGATTGCCGACAACGGAGTGGGGATGTCACCGGAGGTCAAGCAACGAGTATTTGACCATTTATTCACTACCAAGCCAGTAGGAAAAGGCACAGGATTGGGATTAGCGATCGCTCGTCAAATTGTGGTTGAAAGACATGGTGGTTCGCTCTTCTGCACTTCTGAACCTGGACAGGGGACAGAGTTTGTCATCCAAATTTCTACTCAACAACATTAATTAAGTAAAAACAAATTTTACTTTTGCATTTTTACTTTGAAATTTTAACTTGTAGTAAGACGATAATGATGCTTAAATTACGGAAAGGCTGGTTGAAAATTAACCCCCGTTGGTATGCCCCAACCGATAAAATTTACTACTTGTTCAAATGGCGATCGCGAAACCTACTATTGTTATCAATTGTGGTGATTCTATCCATTAGTATTAGCGCCACGGCTATCACCAGTTACAAAATTGTTAAGGGGTTATTGCTGGATAGCCTCAAGCAGCAAGCACTTTTAAAAACACGCCAAGGTCAGGATGATATAGATAACTGGTTAGGCATTCGTAAGACAGAAATTAAGACTTTGGCAAATTCTGTTTTGGTGCGATCGGTAGATTGGTCTGTAATGGAACCTTACTTGCAATCTGAGGTGAATCGACTGCAAACGTTTTTGCTCATGGCGTTGAGCACACCAGATGGTACATTAATTAATACTCAAGGGAGTCTTCTAAATGTTAAAGATCGAGAATTTTTTCAGCGAAGTATGGCGGGTGAAACCGTAGCTGCCAATCCAATTCTTGGACGCACAAGCAATCAGTTACAAATTCAGATTAGTTCGCCGATTCCTGCCGAAACAGGCACAAAGCCGGCAGGTGTGTTAATGGGAGGAATTCCGATTAACCGAGTAGTTGAAGCGATCAGCAATTTACATCAAGGCAAAGGCAGCTATGCCTTTGCGCTGAATTCTCAAGGAGTTCCCATCGCCCATCCCGACACGGAACTAATAGGTACACCCGAAAAAGTTGCCCAGAGTTTCCTCAACTCACCCAATCCCAGGTTAGCTGAAATTACCCAACAAATGGTGGCTAAACGTACAAATATTGAATTGGCTCAACTGGATGGGAAGTGGAGCTATGTTGCTTACACTCCCCTCAGAGAAGCAAATTGGTCGGTAGCTTTAGTTGTGCCACAAGAAAATATTGAATCGCCATTGCAGGCGTTGAACCTGTTGGCTACGGTTTTGGGAGGATTGCTAGTGGTTGGGTTGATCAGTGCATGGCGACAGGTGCAACTATATGAGCAGATTCGCGATCGCGCCTTGATTTCCAGCCGGCAGGCACAGCAACTCAGCCAAACCTTGAAAGAATTGCAAAATACCCAAGCTCAACTCATCCACACCGAAAAAATGTCTAGCCTGGGACAATTGGTTGCTGGGGTGGCACATGAAATCAATAATCCCGCCAATTTTATTCATGCCAACCTCAACCATGCCAGTGAATACAGCGCAGGTATCCTCGATTTGCTAAAGCTTTATGAGCAAACCTACCCAAATCCTACGTCAGAAATTAGCGATCGCGCCCAAGACCTTGATATTGAATTTTTGGCAGAAGATTTACCCAAGCTAATGGCATCAATGCAAGTGGGAACCAAGCGCATTCGTCAGATTGTACTGTCGCTGCGTAATTTCTCGCGCCTTGATGAAGCAGATATGAAATTTGTAGACATTAATGAAGGATTAGATAACACCCTGATGATTCTGAATCATCGCCTAACAGCCACGGCTGATCAAGCAGAAATTCAGATCATTAAAAAATACGGAGATTTGCCACTAGTTGAATGCTACGCAGGACAACTCAATCAGGTGTTTATGAATATTCTGGCAAATGCGATCGATGCACTCGAAGAAGCCAGCCAAAAACGGAGTTTTGAGGATATTAAAACTAACCCCAATCAAATTAAGATCCAAACCCAAGTTGATGAATCAAGCCATTACGCGATTATTCAGTTTTACGATAATGGTATTGGCATGTCAGAAGATGTTAAGCAACGGGTATTTGACTATATGTTCACTACTAAACCTGTGGGCAAAGGCATCGGATTAGGAATGGCGATCGCCTATCAAATTGTTGTAGAAAAACACGCAGGAACTATTGAAGTTGATTCTACCCCAGGATGGGGGACAGAGTTTACCATCTGTATTCCTTTAACAAGTAAAAATTAAAAATTACTGACAAAATTGAAACAGCCAATAATTATATCAAAGATTGTTTTGGCTAATTTATACACTCATTAATGCGATCGCTATTTTGAAATAAAAGCTGATGGTAAAAACTCAATCTTTCCCGTTTCATCCTCGACTGGAAAATCTGGACTGTGTAGCCTGTTAAAAGGATGTTTGAAAAGTCGAAAAGTATACTAAAGACCCCGCTTCCATTCCTCTCGCCGAATTTTGCCCCCGCTAGAGCTTTCTTAAGGTTATCTACTCTGGGGTGTTATATCCGATATTCCATAATTTGATTAAATTGGAAAGCCTACACTGTACCATCAGGTCAGTGTAGGTAGTTCACATCATAATCGGGTTAACTAAAACAAATCTAAATCTGTTACAGCACCAATACTGCTAGAAGATACCAATTTGGCATATTTCGCCAACACGCCTTTAGTGTAACGCGGAGCGGGAGGTTGCCAGTTGGCACGACGACGGGCCAATTCTTCTTCAGATATATTCAACTGCAACAAACGAGCAGGTGCATCAATAGTAATACTATCGCCTTCTTCTACAAGCGCGATCGCACCACCAACTGCCGCTTCTGGAGCAACATGACCAACTACCATGCCGTAAGTACCGCCAGAAAAGCGTCCGTCAGTAATTAATCCCACTGCATCACCCAAACCAGCACCGATAATTGCTGAAGTGGGAGCCAACATTTCGCGCATTCCAGGGCCGCCCTTAGGCCCTTCGTAGCGGATGACTAGAATATCACCAGCTTGAATCTTACCGGCCAAAATTGCAGCTAAAGAGGCTTCTTCCGATTCAAACACCCGTGCGGGGCCGGTAATTACTGGTTTTTTCACGCCGGTAATTTTGGCAACAGCCCCTTCCGTTGCCAAATTACCTTTGAGGATGGCTAAATGCCCTTGAGCATACATCGGGTTATTCCAAGTCCGAATCACATCTTGATTGGCGGATGGTTCTTCTGGGATATCTGCTAATATCTCTGCAATTGTTTGACCGCTAATGGTAAGGCTATCACCATGTAATAAGTCATGCACAAGTAGCATCTTCATTACTTGGGGAATGCCACCAGCTTTGTGCAAATCTGTAGCGACATATTTACCACTAGGTTTTAAATCACACAAAACGGGAACACGGGCGCGGATAGTTTCAAAGTCGTCTATAGTCAACTCTACATCAGCGGCGCGGGCGATCGCTAAGAAATGCAATACTGCATTGGTCGAACCACCTACCGCCATAATTACAGAGATGGCATTCTCTATAGATTTGCGGGTGATAATTTGGCGGGGTAAGATTTGGTTGCGAATGGCTTCGACTAATACAAATGCTGATTTTTCCGCGCTGTCAGCTTTTTCGGCATCTTCGGCCGCCATTGTCGAGGAATAGGGTAAACTCATTCCCAACGCTTCAAATGCTGAAGACATGGTGTTAGCTGTGAACATTCCCCCACAGGAACCAGCACCAGGACAAGCCCGGCCTTCAACTTCTAATAGTTCTTTTTCGTCAATTTTTCCAGCACTGTATTGACCAACAGCTTCAAAAGAACTGACAACAGTTAAATCGCGCCCATTGTAGTGACCGGGTTTAATTGTCCCACCGTAAACAAAGATAGCAGGGATATTCATCCTTGCGATCGCCAGCATTGCTCCTGGCATATTTTTATCACAACCGCCGATCGCTAATACGCCATCCATACTTTGTCCAGTACAGGCGGTTTCAATGGAATCGGCAATGACTTCCCGCGATACTAGGGAATATTTCATCCCTTCAGTTCCCATCGAAATCCCATCACTAATGGTAATCGTGCCGAACATTTGCGGCATCGCCCCGGCGGTTTTAATTCCAACTTCTGCCCTTTGCGCCAGTTGATTTATCCCCATATTACAGGGAGTGATCGTACTGTAACCATTGGCAATGCCCACAATGGCTTTATTGAAATCCTCATCTTTAAAACCAACTGCACGCAGCATAGCTCGATTAGGCGATCGCTGCACCCCTTGCGTTACAATTTGGCTTCTCAAATTCTCCGACATCTTTTTTCCTTCCCTGGCATCATCGCAACTGTTGCGATTGTATTACCTGATTTTCTCATGCATACGCGGCGCGATCAAAGCATCAGTAAGCATTAGTAATTTTCTATAGTTCAGCGTTCGGCTAATTGCCATCAGAAAAACACCCCTCTCTCAGGCGGAGTGGGATTCTAGCGTGAGATTATGCTTCACTCAAGAAGTCGTTAATAGCATGTAATAATTCATGGAAAGTGTAAGGCTTCCTCAAAAATATATTGACACCAGCATTAGCAGCCTCGACCATCTGACTGTCGGTCACTGTGCCACTGATGCCCATAATTTTGACTTGTGGGTTCATTTGTTGCATTATGTTAATGGCAGTTAACCCATCCATTGATGGCATCATCATATCCATCAACACCATACTAATTTGATTTTTATGCTGGGCGTACAATGAGATTGCCTCGATGCCGTTAATAGCTGTCAGAGTTTCATAGTTGTGGTCTTCAAGCAAAGTTTTGCTAATTTCTAGGATAGCGGCTTCATCATCTACAACTAGAATCAATTCTCCGTTTCCGTTGGGCAATTCCAAACTCTCTGCTTGCTGCTTTGCACTTTTGTTTATAGCTGGTAGATAAACTTGAAATTGAGAACCTTTACCTACCTCGCTAGACACTTTCACAAAACCGTTGTGGTTTTTGACAATCCCAATCACAGTTGATAAACCTAAGCCAGTGCCTTTGCCTGGTTCTTTGGTTGTAAAAAAGGGTTCAAAAATTCGCTCCAAAATTAGTGGAGGAATCCCAAATCCTGTATCTGAAATAGTTATCAATATATAGGGGCCCACTTGAGCATTTAGATTCCTTTTGGCAAAATTTTCATCAACGAATAAATTCTCCGCAGACATATATAGTGTGCCGCCCTTGGGCATAGCATCACGAGCATTGACGCACAAATTCATTAACACCTGATGAATTTGAGTCGGATCTGCCAAGATAGTCCAGAGTTGATGTCTAGGTAGATTATTGATAATTGTGATCGATTTGGGAAATGTGCTTTTGACAATTTGATCAATTTCTAGAAGTAAGTGTTCTATTTGTAAAGAAATACCGTTGCCTTCAGACCTACGAGAAAAAGTCAGAATTTGCTTGACCAAATCCGCCGCCCGTTTAGAGTTATCTTCGAGAAGTTTCAGTAGTTGATAATTACGTACATCCAAATTGGGAAGTTTGAGCGCTAACATTTCTACTGAAGACAAAATGGGCGTTAGGATATTGTTGAGGTCGTGGGCAATACCACTTGCCAACGTACCAAGACTCTCTAGGCGCTGGGCACGAAGAAATTGAGCAAGGAGTTGTTTTTTCTCTGTGATGTCAGTATCAACGGAGAGGATGGATTTTGGTTGCTCTGCTTCATCACGCATCAGTGTCCATCGGCTTTCCACGATAATTTCTTTGCCGCACTTTGTCACTTTATGTAACTCACCTTGCCATAAACCAAAGTCAGTAACATTTGTTAAAGCCGCTTGCAATTGTTGTGAGCTTTCTTTGCACAGCAGAAGCTCCTCAAGGTTCTTTCCCAAAGCCTCATGAGCTTCCCAACCATATAGACGTTCTGCACCTTGATTCCAGAATAAGATTTGGTTTTGAAAATTTCGTACAACGATCGCATCAGAAGCGATATCTAGTAAAGCTGCTTGTTCGCAGATTTTCTGTTCTGCCCATTTGCGCTCAATGGTCATAGCCAACACATTAGCGATCGCTTGCAAAAAGTGAATATCATTTTGGGTAAACTCCCGATGTCTAGTTGTGTGTGCGCCTAAGACACCAAGAGGTTGTTTTTGACCTTGAATGATAACGCTAATGCCACTGATCACTGAGTGGTTAATCAATAACGGTGGCCCTTGAAACCGCGTTTCTTTGGCAAGGTCACCAACAATTACTGGCTCACTGGAAAGTAGTGTATAGGAGGCCTGAGTCTCATTCCCTCCACCTAATTCTAATTTGAAATTTCCCACCAACCCTGACTGCCAACCGACTCCCGATCGCAACAGTAAGGTGTTCTGATCAGGAAGCACTTCCAAAACTTTACTGTACTCAACCTCAAGGCCTTGAGTAATCAGGACAACGGCTTCGTCCATTAATGCGTAAAGGTCTATATTAGCTAGAGCTAACTGACCTAATTTAGCCACGGCTGCCTGCTGGCGCACACGTGCTCTTAAACCAGATTCCACCCGCTTGCGTTCAGCGAGTTCAGTATTTACCTGCTCATACAGTTGAGATTGCTGGATGGCAATGCCTACTTGTATTGCCAATTGTTTAAGTAAATCGATTTCCCACATCTGCCACTGTCGGGGTGCTGCACACTGGTTGGCAACTAATAATCCCCACAATTTTTTTCCTTGCAAGATCGGGACTGCCAAGTTTGCCCTGACTTGGAACTGAATAAGTAAATCGCGGTGGCATTCAGTCAAACCTGCTGTATAAATATCTGCGATCGCTTGAATGCGCCCTTGTCTGTACTCCTTGCCATGAGTTTCCATAAAATAAGTGTCTTTGACTTGGGTATTCAGGGCAGAAATACAATGATCATCAACAGACTCTACCACCACTACCCCGCTGTAGTCTGGTTCAAACTGATACATGAACACTCGATCTACTTCTAGGAGCTGACGTACTTCAGTTACGGTCGTATTCAGAACCTTGTCCAAATTCAAACTCTGGCGGATGCGCTGGGCAATTGCCATCACCAATCGCTGCCATTGAATTTGCTGTTGCAGTGCCTCTTCTGCCTGCTTACAGTCTGTAAGGTTACACTCATCATTGTTCATCTATTATATGCCCCATCTAATCAATGAGGTTTTCAATATCTAGTGACTGCTGGTTACACCTATGGACTATTGCCCATAGTCTATATTTTTATGAACAAATATAGTTAAAACTACCTGAGACGAGGGAATTTAAATTTAACGGTGGTTGTTATTATTATGGCTATACCTTAATACTATAAGAGGTGCGCCGATTTAAGATGTGTTTCCTTTATTGCAGCATAAATCTTGATTTGTAACAACTTCAGGAAATTGTACATATTTGAAGCAAGTGATTGGAAAAAGGGATTAAGTCTGGCTTTGCCAAAGTTTTTTACTCTGTTTTCCCTGGCTTCGCTAGAAGCCAGTAGCTTTAATATATGTTTGCCCTAAATCTTCTGTCTTCCGGCAGAAAAAGTTAGAGAGTCACTAAACTTTTGAAAAAGAATAAAAACAAGATTTTCAAGGATTTTTTGCCTCAATTATGGGATTGCTACGAGAGTTTGATTGCTGATACAAAAGAAAAGTGGTATTCAGATTTAAAGCCTGAATACCACTTTGTATTTTTTCAAAATTCCTGATGACGGAGGTATTTTACCCAGGTAGATTTATCCCAGTGACAGCGATCGCACCAGCGATCGCACTGGCTGCAAGGGAAGTTAATGCTGTGCCAAATAACCACCATGCAGCATTTGCAACGGTTTTTTTGGTTTGTTGGGCTTGCTTTTTAGTTTGCTCTTGGATTGCTTTCAGGCGTTTTTGCGTTTCTTTCTGGATGCGTTCGGCTCGTTGGAGTACGCCATCCCGTGCCGCTTCTATTTGGTCGATAATGCGGTTAGCATCGCTCTCAGAAATATCCTCACGAGAACTGATGACAGCAACTAAGGTGTCACGATCAAATTGACTGAGGCGATCGCGCAATGCTTCAAATCCAGCTTGTGGATCGTCGAACACTTTAGCAAAGTCTTGCTTAATGCCTTCATAGTTGAGTTCCGAACGATCCAACGAGTTGAGATAGTTACGAACTCTAGCAAAAACTCCATCAAGTACTGATTGTACTCTCTGCTGGATCTGCTGGAATTGTTCGACAATCGAACTCCGCACAGACTCAATTTGATCCACAATTCGGTTAGCTTCCTCTTCTGAGATATCCTCCCGTTGAGATAACAGCGCCACAATTGTCGATCGGTCAAATTTGGAGGCGCGATCGCTTAAACTCCCAATTCCAGCGCGGGGAGAAGATAGCAGTAATTGCAAATCGCGTTTAATTGCTTCTGGGTTGAGTTCTTCTTTGTTAGTATTGCGCAGGTAATCTTCAAGATTGCCTTCAAAATCTAGAGCTACTTGAGTGGTACGCTTGGCCAAACGCCGTGGCGCTCTCACAATATCACCAATCGTATCTTGTACCCGATCAATGATCTGATTAACCTGCTCTTGGCTCAAATCTCCCCGTTGACTCACAAGTTTAACCAAGGTTTCTCGATCAACGTGAGACAAGCGATCGCGCAATGCTAATGCTCCTGCTTTAGGATCATCGAGTAATTTTTCCAAATCGGCTCTGATTCCTTCGGGATCAAGTTCTTCCAAATTGGTATTGCGGAGATAGTCTGCGATCGCTTTTGTCGTTTTTTCGTACTGTTCTTTCGCCTGTTGCGGTACTTGCAAAATACTATCTCGGACTGCTTCGATCTGATCGAGAATTTGGTTTACCTGTTCTTCGCTCAAATCTTGACGCTGAGTGAGCAATTGTACCAGTGTATCCCGATCAAATTGCGATAAGCGCGAAGTCAATTGGCTAATTCCGGCTTGCGGATCGTCTAATAAAACTCTAAACTCACGTTTGATAGCTTCGGGATTTAGTTCGTCTTTATTAGTATTCCGCAGATAGTCTTCAACTCTTTGGCGCAGTTCATCGGCTCTGGCTTTTGCTTGTTCTTGCAATTCTCTAGCACGATTTAAGAAATTATCGCGGTTGCGTTCGAGTTGACTAACAATATTATTAGCTTCTTCTTCGCTGATATCTTGACGTTGCTGGAGCAATTGTACATAAGTATCGCGGTCAAATTGCCCGAAGCGGCTAGTTAAATCTTCAAAGCCAGCTTGTGGATCTTCCACCAATGTTGCAAAGTCCCGTTCAATACCTTCAGGGTTGAGTTCTTCTTTCCCTGTTGAACGCAGATAATCTTCGATGCGGCTGCGGAAATCTTGCCCTTTTTCTCGCGCTTGGGCCTGTTTTACAGTTTCTAAAACTTCCTGGCGATCGCTTTCCATTTGTTCAGCGATTTCTTTCACCCTAGCTTCGCTAATATCACCCCGTTGGTTTAGCAAGTTGGCGAAATATTCTTGATTCAGTTCTTCCAACTCACGTTTCACGGTTGTCAGATCTGCATTCACGTCATAGATGACTTCTTTAAATTCATCTCTTAGGGTAATGCGGTTAAAATGCCAAGGAAAGGAATTTAATATGTAGTCTTCTACATCTGCCTTAATCGTGTTTTCAAGCGATATTGGCAATCTTGCAGATACTTGCTCAGTTGCTTGCTCTCTAAGCTTCTGAAGTTGTTCTGTGATTTGATCGACATCGACATCTTGAACTTTTTCTTTCAGCTTTTGCAACTGAGTTGTAATTTTGTTCACATCTATATTGGAAAGGTTGACCCGATCCAAGACTGCTGGTACAGCAGCACTCAAGCCATATCGCATAGCTTGCTTCATTACACCATTACTTTGCTTGCCATTACCACCTCCGACTGTAACCAGTTCTTGAAGCCGTTCCCCTAATTGCTCTGAATTCAGTTCTTCGGGAGTAGCAGACTTGAGCAAATTAATTACTTGTTCTGTGGGATTTTTGCGGTTTAAAGCTTGTTGCCAAGCGCCTTCAAATTGATCAGCAATGCGATTTATATCTTCTTTAGATAAATCTGTACGATTGCTGATTAAATCAACAAATGTTTGGCGATTAATGTTTTGCAATAGGTCGCTATTAGCAACAGATTGCAAATCTGTATCTTTAAGCAACTGGTCAAATTGACTCCGAATTTCTTTGATGTCCAGCTTTGGCAATTGCAAAGAACCTAAGGAACTTTGGAGCGTATTTCTAATACCTTCAGGATCAAAACCTGAAGTTAATTCCCGCCGGACTGCGGCTGTAATATCTTCAGCAGTAGAAACCAACTGTTTTTTTGCAGTATTAGCACCGATACCAGCAGTTGCTGTACCCATCAGAGCTTGAAAACCTGAAGTAACAGTATTAGCGATAGAACCAATTAAAGAACCTACTGCCGATGAACCTAACCAAATTACCAGTGAGAAATAGGTAGACCAGATGACTACACCAATAATTGCTCCTAAAAATGCACTTTCGATTAAGCTAAGTTTTACCGCTAGAAAACAAGCAATAAATAATGCAATGCTAGCGGTTATTAATGCCCAAGAACCAACCTTGGTTTGAACATCACGAATTTTACTACCCAAGCTTTCTGATTCATCATCAGAATCTGAATCAATTTCCCAAGATGAAATTCCTACAGCGACTGAAAAGTTTGTGAATAACAATTGAAAGGCAAATGCCATTAAGACCCCAGCCACCAATGCTACCAAAAATTTAGGGCCAGAAAAAAGAACTGATGTTTCTTCTGGCGTTAGTACTTCCTGGGCTAAAGTTATTGGCGCTAATCCCAAAGGCAGCCAGTTCCATCCCCAAATAGTTAAAACATTTTGAAACATAGAATTTTCTCACTTGCTATCATTTAAATAACCATTGATAAAATGGCTTACCTATCAATTTAGTTCTCAGTTATATAATCTGGCACTTTCTTAGGTAAGAAGTTTGTTTGCCAAAAGTCGTATTTTAGAAAAAAACATATTGTTTTATTAGTTAAAAATAAAATAAAACAATATATGTCTTGGTAACTTTTTCACAATTTTATGAAATTAGCTAAATTGGAATTGGTGTTATTTTTTACCTAAAAAAACCAAAGTCTGTTTTATAAAGTGGAGCTTAACCCAGCTTTATGAAGAGAAGTAAGGGGTATAAAGCCTGAAGATATCAGCTTTTTCGGTCAATATCCAACCTAATTCTGCTCGTTAAATTAAATTTTATTTTTATAAAGCATTTTCTCCATAAAGTTAAACCTAGATATAGTTGAACGCCTTTGTTGTAACTTATATTCAATAAATAAGTTTTTAGTGGAATTCAATTAGTTAAAAAACTAATAATGATAGTTAAAATTTAATTTTGTAAGACATGATTTATTTAATACTTAAAGCTTTCTACTAACTTTAGATAAAAACACCTATGTCTAATGATAGAGATAAAAATTCTTCCAAGCGATTGATGAAAATGAAATAAAAACATGTATAAATAAGGGTTATTAGGAGCTATAAATTAGTGAATAATTGATTTTTGCTGAGGAGACAAAATAATGGTTGTAGGTGTACATAAACGTGCTGTAGGTGTATTTTCTCATCGCCGAGATGTTGAACATGCGCTACATGAATTAAAAAAAGTTGGCTTTGACATGAACAGAGTCTCTGTCATTACGCAGGATGGGGACAAAGATGATATTGCTGGTGCTGAAGTGCGCGATCGCGTTGGTGATAAATCTGACGAAGGCGCTAAAGTCGGAGCAGCTACAGGTGGTGCTTTGGGCGGATTGACTGGCTTATTAGTCGGTCTTGGTACTTTGGCAATTCCTGGAATCGGGCCAATTATGCTGGCTGGAGCCGCAGCAACCACCTTAGCTACTACTCTCGCGGGAGCAGGTATTGGCGCAGTAGCTGGTAGTTTGCTTGGTGCATTGATTGGTTTAGGAATTCCTGAAGAACGAGCCAGAGTTTACGACGAACGCGTGAGACGAGGACACTATTTAGTGATCCTAGATGGTACAGATACAGAAATTGCCAGAGCAGAAGCAATTTTGCATCAGCGGGGTGTCGAAGAGTTTGGCATTTATGACAACCCAGATGCTAGAACTGCAAATGCTGATTATGTTGCTCCAACTTCTAATGTTGCTCATAGTGGTGTTGCTAGACGCGCGATTGGAGTCTTTTCTCATCGCCGAGATGCAGAAGCAGCACTAACAGAATTACGAGATGCAGGTTTTCCTTTAAATAGAGTCTCCATCATTGCCAAAGATACAAGCGGTCATGGGATCGCTGGTGTAGATGTAGATAAAAATGTCGGGACAGGAAATAAAGCAGACGAGGGTGTAAAAGCTGGAGCTGCTACAGGTGGCGTACTAGGTGGCTTGACTGGTTTATTAGTTGGTCTTGGAACTTTAGCAATTCCTGGAGTCGGGCCTGTGATTGCAGGTGGTGCAGCAGCGACCGCTTTGGCATCAACAGTGGCTGGCGGTGCGATTGGTGCAGCGGCTGGGGGTCTTGTTGGCGGACTCGTTGGCTTGGGAATTCCTGAAGACAAGGCGCGAGTATATAATGATCGCTTCCAAAGAGGCGACTACTTGGTAATTATCGATGGTACGCAAGCTGAAATCCACCAAGCTGAAGCAATTCTCAACCGTCGTGGTATTGAAGAATTTGCCACCTATGATGCTACTGATTTAGGCGAACATCGCTCAGGTTTAGACCGAGTGACGCATCATGATACCGCAGTTAGCGATCGCACCAATTACTCAACAGACCTTCATAGAGACGATCCTGCTGTAGTCATTGTTGACCGTCGGGATGAAACTCTCTAACCCAAGCTAGTTGTCACTCACACCAATTTCCTGAAATTACAGGAGCAAGTAAATAAAAGCTTTGCTCCTCACTTATGCCGTGAATATCAACAAACTCCACAAATTTCACTTTCCGATTCAGAATTAAACATATGCAAAAGCTAACTCCTTTCTTAATTAGTTGCCTTCTAGTTTTTGGTGTTGCGGCTTGTGATAACGCTTCTAAAACAACTGTGACTGCGCCCGCTCCTGACGAAGCTCCACAAGCACCAACTGCACAAACAACACAAGCGGCTCAACAAGACGCTCAAAGTGAAGTTCGCAGAAGACAGCTTGATTCTGATATCCGTGCCCGCGAACAGCGAAATAATGCCACTGGCGGCGATACACAAAGAGCTACAGGTGACCTAGCAAGTGAAGTTCGCTCAAAGTTGGAAGCAAACATACCCAAGGGTCAACTAACAGTTGATGCAGCAGATGATGGAACTGTCACTGTCGCAGGAACTGTGAACAATCAGCAGGAATTGGCTAAAATTGAACGTTTAGCTAAGGAAATTAAAGGTGTTAAAACTGTAGTTGTTAAAGCAACTGTTGCACCTCCACAAAGCTAAGGCAGTTAACAATAAATCCAAGTGAGTATGTAGGCATAAATAAATCATAAATAAATTTAGATGCCCCTACTCAGTTTTAGTGGTCAGTTATACTTATTACTGACCATTAATAATTGACAACTGACGACCTTAATAATTATATTTATTGACGATCAGTCAGTTATAGAAACTCTTGTAATTGCCGAAAATAAAACTATGGAAACTGAACAACAGCAACGTGAATCCATTAATGCCTCCTTCTCAGAAGGTACGCTAGCACTTGAAGGTACAGATACTGCAAACTTGCCAAAGTTACCACCAGCACCTGAACCTGAATCACAATGGCAGCAAATTAGCAGACAAGTTTCTCAATTTTTGGAGCAATTCCCTGAATACTTAGGTCGATTTTTTCAAGATTACAAGCAGCCTCTAACAACTGTTGGTTTAATTTTGGCGGCGATTGTTACGGCCAAGGTAGTACTAGCACTACTGGATGCAATCAATGATATTCCGCTACTATCACCGACTTTTGAGTTAATTGGTATTGGTTACGCCACTTGGTTTATTTCCCGTTATCTACTTAAAGCTTCAACTCGGCAAGAATTAGCTGATGAAATTCAATCGCTGAAAAACCAATTTGTAGGCGAATAAATTTCCAAACTATTAAACTAGTTCACTGGGATGGAAGTTTGTCTATTTGTCTACTTTGGCAAGGGGCTTAATGCCCCTTGTTTTGTTAATTAAGGTAAATTACAAGTATTTAACCGGACTTAATCTTAATCTTTCGGATACATCAAAAGATAGAGAACATAACATTATATTTAGTTTAAAATCCCTTCTAAAGATAGTAGAACGGAAATGAAAAACAGCCTAATCTAGGTTTTGAAGTTATTTAATAGATTCTTTAACGAGGACATAAATTATGGCTAATGAAGCAGTTAAGAGAGATATAGATTCATCTGACCGAGCTGAAGTAGATACATACGATCGCGGCATTATCCCAGCCGAAACAGCTGCTCGAATGGAAAGAGAGGGAAATCTCTACAAAACACTCCCCACAGAAGAAAGGGAGGCAGATGCCCCTACGGATGACCAAACTGATCCAGGAAGTGTACGCACCACTGATGGATATACCGTGGACAAAGAAGGTTTGTTGAACAACTATGCAGTTGAACCGGAAATGTACTACGAAGAACCGGGCGATGCACGCAAACAAGCAGCAGAAGATACCGCCCAACGCGTTGAAGAACTCGGAGAAGTAAATCAGGACGAGGAAGGGAAGTTGACCGATAAAGGTGACAAACGCGGTAGAGGCCCAGGAATAATTTAATTAACATCATCCTTTTTGTTGGATGCAATTAACACTTCAGAAGGCTAAATAGGCGATTTGTAGAGACGCAATGATTGCGTCTCTATTTATATTTATGGGGCCAATATTTCGAGAAGTATGTTACTAGATAATCAAGGGTTCAAGTTCACGATGATGCCATTGCCGCTGATACCATTCGGCAACCAAGGGACGGACAATGAACTTGGGTTGACCATCGCCTTTAACGTCAATGCGTAAACCTGAGTAAGGTCGTCGCTTCTGAGAACCTTCACCGTTGCGACCAATGAAGAGATGCGATCGCGCCACTAATCTATTTTCATTGCCAAAAGTCTCCATCAAATCTGCTCCCTCAGTCCGCTGGCGGCGCAAACTAAAGCCGCTACCGCCACAAACAATCCAGTGGATATGAGAATCAGCGTGTCCTGTATCCATTGTCTCTAGATGTTCCAAGCAGTGGGCGTGACCGTTTAATACCAAATCGACCAAAGAACGCCCCTGTGTTAGGGAACCTATTTCTTTAGCTACCGCATCCAGCACACCACGGAGGCGATCGCGAATTATCAGAGTTTGTGCTTGTTGCCACTTTGTCGCTTCAGTTACATAGGGAGGATGATGGAAATAAATCACTCTTCCCCGAACTTCAGAATTATTCCAAGATTCAATTAATCTTTGCTTGAGCCAGTCTAGTTGTTCAGTGTCAGTCAGCGTGGTTTTATCAACAGCTAATTGCTTGTCGATATCAACAATAATTTCTTCAATTTGTGACAGTTTGGCGTGAAAGTCGTCTAATTGGTCGGCTTCGCTGGGGTTTTCTGGACGAAGCTTGGCGGAAGTTTCAATGATTTGCAGCTTTTCTTGCTCTAAATCTTCACGACGTTTTTCTAAGATTCTGCGATCGGCGTTACCTTCTTTTGTTTTAGGTAGGGGCGGTGGATCGTTAAATGTATTAGAATCCAAGGCAAAGAAATCAATCCCGTTATAGCGAAAAGTGTAGTAGCGATTGGGAAGGCGGGTAAAATGCCCAGGTTCATAGCAAAGACAACGACCTGTATCTGTCTTGGCTGTGTAGTACTGATCTAAGTGGCTGGCTAACTCTTCTGGAAGTTGAAACGCTTTAAGATAGTCCAGAAACGCCCGTGCATATGCCTTACCAGTTCCTGAGCCATGCAATCCCACATCTAGGTCTAACCGCGATCGCAACAGGCGACGAATGGGTAATGTTGTTAGCGAGGCCAAGCTCAAGAGAATCGGCAAATTATAGTAATCGTGATTTCCCGGTACAGGTAAAATGGGCAGCTTAAAAACCATCTGGTCATAGGCAATTCCTTTGGGATGGTTTCCTCCCAAAATAAACTCTCGATAGGGCTGGATGAAGTTCTGCTGGTAGTATTCACTCGACCCCACTAAATAGATCACATCCCCCATATGCAACATAAAACGGGATTCGTTGTGATGGGGCAGCATCATTTCAGCCACCTGTCGCTGAGGATTGTGTCCCCGGTGCTTGCCGGAACCACTATCACCTACAACTAAAAATGAGAACTCAGAATTGTCTGTTTGCCCATCTTCCAACACCAGCCGAGTTTGGTCGATACCCCGTTCTACAATTAACGGATCTTGCCAGCGTACCCGCTGGTTCATTTTACGAATTTTGTTAGCGATCGCTGGATCAGATACAAGTTTCAATGCAACCTACTCCTGAGTTTTCAATTAGGAATCGGGCAAGAGTCATTTCTCACTTGTTATTCTCGCCCTGCTTCCCCTGCTTTGTTTCACTCCTCTACTGTGTCTTTCATTTCAACAGTCAAATTGGGGAGTCCTTCCAGTTTTTCTGTAGGCTCAACTTCTTCTACTAATGGCACAAAAATTTTCAAACCTGCTGGTACACACTTAATTTCTACTGGTGTTGTGCCTACGATTTCACCATCTAGAACAACTTTTTGTGGTGGCTCAGTCGTAATTTTAAATTGTTTGGCTCGTAGAAAGCCAATATCATTCCGTTCTACGGCGTTACCTGTAGAAGCCGTTTGAAATAGATGAAATGTAGCTGCGATCGCTCCTGCTTTGTTAGCTGGAGCTACAATCGTTAAATCTAGTAACCCATCATCATAAATCAGACCTGCTGGCCCTTGAGCCAAGACTGAAGTGGGAGGCGCAGCATTTGCTACTGTGACTGCACAGGCACTAGTTTTAATGATCTTGTCTTCAGTTTCAATTTCAACATCAAAGTTTTTTAAGTTTCTTAGTTGCTGGATTCCTGCCAAAACGTAGGCCATCATTCCAAAGCGATTCTTGGCATCTCGGTCTGCCAATTCTACAGTTTCAGCTTCAAAGCCAATACCTGCCAATAGCACCATTGGCCGATCGTTGCAATAGGCTACGTCTACATGGTGGGTTCCTCCCTGCAAAATTGTCTGACATGCACCTGCGATCGTGTCAGGAATATTTAAAGCTGTAGCAAAAGCGTTTGCTGTTCCTCTAGAAATGATCCCAAATGGAATGTCACTACCCACTAGAGCCGCCGCCGCCGCCGAGAGGGTTCCATCTCCTCCCGAAGCAATGATTGCATCTACCCCTCGCTCTACCGCTGCATAGGCCAGTTCGTCAGCGTCGATTTCTTCAGTTGTCAGATAAATATCTAGGTCAATTTCTGGCTCTAATATTGCTCGAATTTCTGCCAGTTCTATGTCTGGGTCACCCTGACCGGCAACTGGATTGAAGATGAGACAGGCGGAACGATTCATAAAATATAAAAGCTAAACTTAGATCACTAAAATACCAAATTCTTTCTAGCATTCTTGTGAAATTTCGACTTCCTTCTGCCGACTGGTTTATCTTTTGTAAGCAGGTCAGAAGTCTTTTGTGTCGTAACTTAACAATGCTGACGTGTATTTTAGTATTTTTTGTCCTTACTTAAACAATAAAATTTTTGCCATGCGTCAATTTTTACTAGTTTTAGCAAGTATTCTAACTCTCAGCAGTTTAGATACCCCCACCATGACAATAGCAGGCACAACGCCTAATTTATCCGATATGCGCTTAGTTCAAAAGCTCAACTGCAATAATCCTCAAACTCAAAGAGCAATTAATGAATGCACGAAGTTATCTTATCAAAATGCAGATAAAAAACTGAATCAAGTTTATCAACAATTGCTACCTACCTTAGAAAGGTCTAGAAAACAGAAATTGATTGCTGCACAGCAAGCATGGATTAAGTTTCGGGATACCAATTGTGAGTTTGAAAGAAGCAGATATGAGGGAGGAAGTATTGCCCCTACCATTTATTTTGGTTGTCTAGAAAATACTACTAAACTGCGTACCCAAGAATTACAAGAATATCTCAAATCCGACCCTTAAGTAGTCTAAATACATTATTTCAAAAATTTTTAGCGAAAAAATCGGAAAACTCTGCGTTGAAAAAGTTAATGTTTTTCAACTCAGAGTAAATGCATAGGGCTTCGCCTTCCCACAGGGTAGGAACGCAGAGTTTTGCTAATAGCTGAATTCTTCTGAGGAGGGCTAAATACAACATTTTAGTTGAGTTGTTTAAGACGGTAGCCAATACCGTGAACTGTTTCAATAAAATCTTCAAAAGCTCCGGCTGCTTTGAGCTTTTGACGCAGACTTCTGAGATGAACTTTCACCGCATGTTCTTCTGGAGGAGACTCTAGCGACCAAATATGTTCAATAATCACGCTGCGACTAAGGACACGACGACCATTTCGCAGCAATAACTCTAATATTCCGTACTCTTTTGGGGTTAAATGTAGCATATTTTCGCCGTAATTCACTTCATAAGTGCTGGGGTTGAGGTGGAGATTGCCCCATTCTAAAATCGGCGGCGATGAAACATTACCTCGACGAAGCAAGGCGCGAATTCGTGCAAATAGTTCTTGCAAATCCACAGGTTTAACGACATAATCATCTGCTCCCGCATCGAGTCCGGTGATTTTATCGCTAACGGTATCACGAGCAGTCAGCATGAGAACAGGCATACTGTAGCTGTGCGATCGCAACCGATGGCATAAACTAATTCCATCGAGTTCTGGCAACATCACATCCAGCAGCAGCAAATCATAATCCAGCATTTTAGCTTGATTCCATCCTGCCTCACCGTCTGTCACCACATCAACCATATAACGTTGGTCTGTAAGAGCTTCTGCTAAAGTTTCGGCAAGGCGTACATCATCTTCAACTAAGAGAATTCGCATAGCATTTTTTTTAACTATACAAGTTATGTTTAAAACTATTTGCGAACTCTCCTTGAGAAAATATTGCAAAAAGTAACAATTTCTAGTTTTCGTTGCTTCTTTCCGATTTCTTTACCATTTCCTGAGCGATTTCCTTACTTTTAGTATGTAATTTTCTATTCTATGTAGGTTTCTAATAACCTCCTTTAGACGTTCCTAAAGAACTCTATGTTTAGCCAGGAGATTTTCAGAAAATGGCTTTTAGACCAAGTTCACGTTTAGGTGTCAGCCTGTTTGAAGACACTCACTCAACTGGAGGGGTACCTGGTTATTCGGCAGAAGAACTTGAAGCTCTCATCAGGGTTATATACAGACAGGTTTTGGGAAATGCGTATGTGATGGAAAGCGAACGGCTCACTGTTCCTGAGTCGCAGTTTAAGGGGGGTGAAATCAGCGTCCGCGAGTTTGTCCGTTTGGTAGCGAAGTCTGAGTTGTATCGTTCCCGGTTTTTTAGCAGTTGTCCTCGTTATCGGGCAATTGAGTTGAATTTTAGGCATTTGCTTGGTCGCGCTCCTATTGATTTGGAAGAAATGCGATCGCACAGTACTATTCTGGATGAAAAAGGCTTTGAGGCTGAAATTGATTCCTACCTTGATAGCAACGAGTACCAAGATACCTTTGGGGAAAACATTGTGCCTTATATTCGAGGCTACAAAACCGAAGCCTGTCAGAACATAGTGCAGTTTACCCATATATTCCAATTAGTCCGAGGTGCCTCTAGTAGCAGTCTCAAAGGCAACTTGGCAGGTAAAAAACCTCGGTTGAATAGTTTGGTAATTCAAAGTACCCCTACCCCTGTGGTTTCACCTGCTAGCGATGGTGCAACATTCCGTAATCCACCACTTGGCTCCAGAACCCTTCATGGTGTAGCAGCTAGTGATGAAGGTAAGGTGTATCGATTGGAAGTCACTGGTTATCGGGCAAATACAGTAAACCAGATTTCTCCATTTCGCCGCAGCAACCAAGTCTATCTTGTGCCCTTTAATAAACTATCGCAAGAGTATCAGCGGATTCACCAGCAAGGCGGTGTGATTGCCAGTATCACCCTTGTTAACTAGTAAAATGCCCCATGCCCAATCCCTTTAAATCTCTAGCTTTAATATGCCTATACCTTTGTTAAATTACTCCCCTTCATCTCGAAATCACCGTGTATCTGGATATGAGATTCTTGGCGACGAGCAACCTAGAATTTATACAGCCGAACATCTGCCATCATCAGTAGAAATGGATGCCTTGATTACGGCAGCCTATCGCCAGATTTTCCACGAACAACAGATGCTAGATTGCAACCGCCAACCCTTTTTAGAATCCCAACTGAGAAATGGTCAAATCACAGTCAGGGATTTCATTCGAGGGTTAGCAATATCTGATGCATTTCGGCGACTTAATTACGAAAGCAATAACAACTATCGCTTTGTGCAGATATGCGTGCAGCGCTTCTTGGGCCGTGAAGTTTACAATGAACGCGAAAAACTAGCCTGGTCGATTGTGCTAGCTACCAAAGGACTAGAAGGATTTATCGACGCTTTGGTGGATAGCGGAGAATACATTAGTAACTTCGGTTACAATACAGTTCCCTATCAACGGCGACGGATTTTACAAGGACGCTTTCAAGGTGAATTACCTTTTGCTAGGATGGCTCGTTACGGCGAAGATTATCGTGACAAATTGCCGCTTCCCATCACGAAAAAGGAGATTGAGCCTTTTAATTTACAAACCTTCCTACGCAGTTCTGATAGAGATGTAGTGTTATGGCTATTAGCTTCACTGCTGGGAGTGATTGTCTTGTTTGCTTGGCTAACTGCTTTTGGTTATTTGCCAAAATTCGGCGGATACTAGCTGAGAATTAAGCGGAGTGCGATCGCCGAATATAGCGATCGCACTCAACTTTTGAAAAAGGCAGAATAGGCCATTAAGCGTTTTTCATTGCATCTCTGCATGAAACAAAAATGATTTATGCAAGAAGTTGATTCATATAAAAACCGATGTAAACAATGCATTCATATCAAATTCTTTGAAGCAAAACAATGTTGCCGCCACAAGCGCATAAAAAGCTCCAATGTTGGATAAGAAGTCGCCATTTAATTTGTTCAGGCCATTTTTTTATATTTGAAACTATAGACTATTCTTGCGTTGAGAGATTTACTGAGTGTATAGTCGCGCTAGAAGGAACATTAATTTCTGTTGAGCCGGTTGACAAAATTTGGATGGGCGATCATCGTCAAGTTTTTCTTTATCGTGTCAAAGCCAGCTTATTTACACCTTGTCATCAGTTAAGGCAATACTGGTTTAAGTATGGTGGTTTCTATACTAGATTTGATAAAAATTGTTAAAATTTTTTGATGTCTCGCAACTTCTATACGATTTGCCAAACAACCACTTGATGCGTTGCTGACTCTGATTTCATCTTTAACCAGCTAAAGGCCTGTTCAACTGCCAACTCTAAATCAATACCATCTAAAACAGCCAAGCTATATTCTTTATGACAAAATTCTGGTTGTTGATGTGGTTTAAATACAATAACTGATCGGTCATCAGTATCAATCAACCATCCTAGCTGACAACCATGCTCATGCCGGATTTTAGTACTATCAATCTCGCTCCAATCTGTATTGGCTTTAGCGTTGTTGCATTAGGGACAATTTACTATTTTCTCAACTTAGAAGTAACTAGACGGCAACGGGCAGAAGTGGTGCTGCGGCAACAAACTGAGCGAGAGCGACTAGTAAACCAGATTGCTCAACATATCCGTGAGTCTTTGGAGTTAGAAGAGGTTCTTACTACCACCGTTGCCGAAGTGCGCGAGTTTCTCCAAGCAGATCGGGTGCTAATTTATCGCCTTTGGGAAGATGGCACAGGTAGCGCAATTACTGAAACAGTTCTACCTGAATATACAAAAATTTTAGGAGAAACCTTTCCACAAGAAGTGTTTCCTAGAGAGTATCATCAAGCTTATTCATTAGGAAAAACCCGTGCGATCGCTAATGTTGAACAAGCAGATGTAGAACCATGTTTAGCAGACTTCCTGAAACAGTTTGGTGTCAAAGCAAAGTTGGTAGTGCCAATTCTACAAGAGAATCGGCAAGCGGATAAACAACGAGATAGTAAAACACCTGCTTCTCCCCCTTATCTTTGGGGCTTATTAATTGCCCATCAGTGCGATCGCACCCGCATATGGGAATTTTGGGAAATTGAGTTGATGAAGCAACTTGCAACCCAGGTTGCGATCGCCATCCAACAATCCGAACTTTACAAACAACTGCAAACACTCAACGCTGAATTAGAACACCGAGTTCAACAACGGACTCAAGAGTTAGCTAAAGCCAATGTCTCACTCCGAGCAGAAATTGCTGAACGTCAGCGCACCCAAGCCGCGCTGCAAGCTCTAATTACTGCCTCTCCTCGGGCCATTTTCACACTTGATTTAGAAGGGAATGTGAAAATCTGGAATCCTGCTGCGGAACGCATGTTTGGCTGGACAGAGGCAGAGGTGATCAACCGTCCTAACCCAATTTTTTTAGATGACCAATTAGAGGAATACAATACTCTCCAACAGAGCATATTACAAGGAACAACTTATACCAGAGTGGAATTGCGCCGTTTTAAAAAAGATGGCACTGCGATCGATATAATTTTCTCTGCTGCTCCCTTGCATGATAGTGACGATAGTATCAATGGGATGGTGGCAGTAATTGCTGATATTACACACCAAAAGAAGCAGGAAGAACAGGTACGTTTGCTGCAATCTGTGGTTGTAAATACCAATGACGCTGTAGTTATCACTGAAGCCCAACCCATTGGCGAACCTGGGCCGAATATTATTTATGTTAATGAAGCATTCACCCGAATCACAGGTTATAGCCTGGAAGAAGTTTTAGGTAAAACGCCCCGTATCCTTCAAGGAGCGAAAACAAGTCGGGCTGAACTTGATAAAGTTTGGACAGCGCTATCTCGTTGGGAAACAGTCACCGTTCAGGTAATTAACTACCGCAAAGATGGCTCTGAATTCTGGAATGAATTTAGCATTGTCCCCGTAGCCGATCAAACCGGCTGGTATACTCACTGGATATCAGTACAACGTGACATTACCGGACGCAAGCGGTTAGATGAAATTCGGATGGCACTAGAGCGAGAGAGAGAACTCAGCGTCCTCAAAACACGGTTTTTCTCAATGGCATCTCACGAGTTTCGCACTCCTCTAAGTACTGCCTTAGCAGCTGCTCAATTGCTGGAAAACTGTCAGGATGAATGGGATGACTCTTCTAAGCGACTGAGGAACTTGCAGCGAATTCAACTCTCTGTCAAAAATATGGTTCAAATGTTAGATGATATTTTGACCATCAATCGAGCCGAAACCGGAAAACTAGAATTTAATCCCAAACTCCTAGATTTAGAAGAATTCTGCGGTTATTTTGTGGAAGAAATGCGCCTAAGTACAGATGAGAGACACACACTGAGTTTTGTTTGCCAAGGAAAAGCTGTTCCTGCCTTGGTGGATGAAAGGTTGTTGCGTTCCATTCTGTCTAATTTGCTGCTGAATGCAATTAAATATTCTCCTCAAGGAGGGAATGTTCATCTGGGTTTGGAGTTTAAATCAGATACAGTGATTCTCCAGGTTCAAGATCAGGGTATTGGAATTCCGCTAGCAGATCAAAAGCAGCTGTTTGAGCCGTTTCATCGTGGTAAGAATGTCAGAAGCATTCCTGGTACAGGATTAGGATTGGTTGTGGTGAAGAAGTGTGTAGATTTACACCAAGGTGATATTAATATCACTACTGAAGTAGGAATTGGTACAACTTGTGCGATCGCTCTTCCGTTAGAAGGTAAGTCTAATTAGTATTGTTTGAGATTCCTAAAACCAGCTTTTGGTAAAGAATTGTAATCCAAAATCCAAAATCCAAAACCCAAAAATAGTATGAGTCCCTGACTACGGTAGTCTAGATGAGAGTGAATTTATCGCCTAGTTTGATATATTGTTTTATGACTTCAGTTGTTTCTCCCCCACGCACTATTCGGATTGGTTCACGCAAAAGCCAACTTGCTCTGGTTCAGACCTACTGGGTACAAGAGCAACTCCAGCAAAGCTTTCCTGATATCACTTTTGAAGTCCACACCATGTCTACCCAAGGCGATAAAATCTTGGATGTAGCATTAGCTAAGATTGGCGATAAAGGACTTTTTACTAAAGAACTTGAACTCGGAATGCTCAATCAGGAGATTGACTTTGCCGTTCATTCTCTCAAGGATCTACCGACTCACTTACCAGAAGGCTTAACGCTGGCAGCAATTACTGAACGGGAAAATCCAGCAGATGCATTAGTAGTGCATGAAAAGCACAAAGATAAACAAATCGATACCTTGCCAGAGGGTGCAGTAATTGGTACATCTTCACTGCGGCGGTTAGCACAGTTACGCCACCACTTCCCCCACTTTACTTTTAAAGATGTGCGGGGAAACTTGATTACACGGTTGGCAAAACTGGATGCAGGTGAGTACGATGCTTTGATTTTGGCAGCAGCAGGGTTAGAAAGATTGGGCATGAGCGATCGCGTTCATCAAGTCCTCCCCAAAGAAATCTCCCTCCACGCCGTTGGACAAGGTGCTTTAGGTATAGAATGCCGTGCTGATGATAGTGAATTGCTATCTCTACTCAAAGCGATCGAACATCCCGAAACACGCGATCGCTGTCTCGCCGAACGCTCTTTTCTACGCTCTCTAGAGGGCGGCTGTCAAGTACCTATTGGTGTAAATACAGAAATCTCTGGTGAGAATTTAACCTTAACAGGGATAGTTGCCAGTGTAGATGGTCAAAAGCTGGTAAAAGATACCGTCACAGGGAAAGCTAACAATGCTGAAGGGCTAGGTAAAGAACTAGCAGAACTGTTGCGGCAGCAGGGAGCGCAAGAAATTTTAGAAGAAATTTTTGCAGTGATTCAGCGCGGTTCCTAAGCAATTGGGCAAGCCGATGTGATTAGATAAGAATTGATCGCCGTTGCACCAAAGACGCGACAAATCGCCTTGGTCGGGATCAGAAAGTTAATTTGACAAATATAGAGAGAATCGGGGAAGCAAAAATTACCATGCGGATTCTATTTGTTGCAGCAGAGGCAGCACCCATTGCAAAAGTAGGAGGAATGGGTGATGTCGTCGGGGCATTACCCAAAGTCCTGAGAGAAATGGGGCATGATGTGCGGATATTCTTGCCTTACTATGGCTTCCTGCCAGACAAAATGGAAATTCCCAAAGAACCCATCTGGCGAGGAGCTGCGATGTTCCAGGAATTTGCTGTTTATGAAAGCGTTCTGCCTGGTACTGATGTTCCCTTGTACTTATTTGGACATCCCGTTTTCCTACCCCGCCGGATTTATTCTGGAGATGATGAAGACTGGCGGTTCACCTTTTTTTCCAATGGTGCAGCGGAGTTTGCCTGGAATTACTGGAAGCCAGAAATTATCCACTGTCATGATTGGCATACGGGGATGATTCCCGTGTGGATGCACCAAGATCCTGATATCACCACAGTATTTACCATTCATAACCTGGCTTATCAAGGGCCGTGGCGTTGGTATTTAGAGAAAATCACTTGGTGTCCCTGGTATATGCAAGGACACAACACAATGGCTGCGGCGGTACAATTTGCCAATAAGGTGAATACAGTTTCGCCCACCTATGCCGAGCAAATCAAGACACCTACTTACGGTGAAACATTAGAAGGTTTGCTGTCCTTTATTAGCGGTAAATTATCTGGGATTATCAACGGGATTGATACTGAAGTTTATAATCCAGAAAATGACAAATACATTACTCAAACCTTCACTGCTGATACTTTAGAGAAACGCAAGGCTAACAAAATTGCTTTGCAAGAAGAAGTAGGATTAGAGGTCAATTCCAAAGCCTTTTTGATTGGGATTGTCACCCGATTAGTAGAACAAAAAGGCATTGATTTGATCTTGCAAATCCTCGATCGTTTTCTATCTTATACAGATGCACAGTTTGTGCTGTTAGGGACAGGCGATCGCTACTATGAAACTCAGATGTGGCAATTAGCATCTCGCTTTCCCGGACGCATGGCAACTTACTTGCTGTATAACGATGCCCTGTCTCGCCGGATCTACGCTGGTACTGATGCCTTCTTAATGCCCAGTCGTTTTGAACCTTGCGGTATTAGCCAAATGATGTCTTTGCGCTACGGTTCTGTGCCCATTGTCCGCCGCACAGGTGGATTAGTTGACACCGTAACCCATCACGACCCCGAAAATGCAGCAGGCACCGGTTATTGCTTTGACCGCTATGAACCCCTAGACCTTTTTACCTGTATGATCCGGGCTTGGGAAGGCTTCCGTTTCAAACCGCAATGGCAAGAACTACAAAAACGCGGCATGAGCCAAAATTTTAGTTGGTATCAATCTGCCAAAGAGTATGTGAAGTTATACAGGTCAATTTACGGCTTGCCAGAAGAAGAGGAGACACCACAACCAGAGTTAGTGTTAAACGAAGCAGTCACTAATAGCAAGTCATAAACCTCTGTAGAGGTGTACAGATGTATGCACCTAATTTTTTGGACTCGTGATAGCATTGTTCAGATTAGCCTAATATCTGAAGATGCTAATCATGAGTTTTTTTTGTTTCTGAAACAATCCAAAATCTAAAATCTAAAATTGAATGACTTCTAACTATTGATTACTTGTGGCTTTCGCCCTAATTAACCAGTCACTATCGTGAGCGCAAATTTCCTGACCGGACGAGTCTCCTAAGCGGTCTAATGCCCATAAACAAGCATATTTTAAGTCCCAAATCGGCGTATTTAGGCAAATTTTGAGTTCAGGAATTGCTCGTGAATCACCCAATTCACCAAGAGCGATCGCACAAGCCGCACGGGATTTCTGAAACTGAGGTTCACGGTTGTGCAGGTTTTCTATTAACAAATCATAGGCGGGAGTATATTTCAGCCAACCGAAAAGTTTCATCACATGATAATGAGCGCCATAATCGTTATATCCCTTGTCCAAATAAGTTGCTAGAAGTGCTTCGGGTGCTTCTTGTGCATAGATATCCAGTAAGGTTTTTGTTGCTAAATAACAGCGTCCAAAATCGGTTTCGTAGAGTTCGTTAATCACAAAATCCAGAACAGGGTTAGCATCATACTCATGTACTAGATCCAGGTCATTGGGATGGTCATAGAGTACTTGCTCTAAGTAAGGTTGAATTTCTGTAAAGGTAATTTTACCACTAGGAACGCCTGCATCCAAAAGCATTCGCAATCCTCGCAGCCGGAACACCAGAGATACAGGACAACGGGCAATTTCTGGGATGGCTTTGTAGTAACGTGAATCAATCAGGTCTTGAATGCAACCGCGCCGTGCATTGACGCTGGAACTTTGCAGCAGCGCCATCACCTCAGTGATTTGAGAGTAATCACCTGTGAACCGACAAACTGTAGCGATCGCAGCACTACGGGTAGGTTCATCCTCAACTTGGGTAAATTTCCGTACACGTTCTAGAGACGGTTGATAGTCAGCATTAGCTAGGGTATGAATTATTACTCGATATATTTGACCTGGTTTATCCAGCAATTGCGCCATCTCTTCAAGGATTTCTGGATCTTTAGTCCCGATTTCTCCGATCGCCCACACGGTATTTTCTACAGTATAAATATCATCATCTTTAAGACACTGCCGAATTACAGGTAAAGCTGATTCGGCCTGCAATCGCCCCAGACTTTCTACAGCTTTGCGTCGGACAATCCGGTGATCTAATTCATCAGGGTTACTGGTTTCAATTGCCCGTACCAAAGCTGCGATCGATTGCTCAGTGGGATAATTAATCAGATGGGAAACAGCAATATACTTATCAGAAGCGTCTTCGAGTTGTTCTAATGGTGTATCGATAATTGCGATCGCTTGTTCTTCTGTTAGCCCAAACATTTTAAAAAAACGTTTATCCATTGATCTGTAAATTGCTCTTGGATAATTGCTCAGATGTCACCTTTACTATCGTACTAGGGAGTGGGGACTGGAAAATAGCGGTAAATTATGTTTGGGGATTGAACTACTAAAAAATGCAGTTGCTAGTTAGGTTGGAGTTTACACCAAAATAAAATTCGCTCACTGAGCTAGTCAGTTGTTATTGTGATGTCTAACAACAAGCCACTTTGCGTCTACGCAACCATTTGAGGATGAGAAGAACAAATATGAGTGATTACTTAGATGACTACGAATTTAATAATCTCGATTTTTACAGAAAAAATCATGGGTTACAGCTTTATTACAACTGGTCTGGGGAAATTTTGTGGCAAGAAACACCAGACAAGCCAAAAGAAAAGTTATTTTCTATTATTGGAATGAATGCTACCAAAGTATTTATCAAGCCTGATTCTGAGTACGGCGAAGTCGGGTATCGCATTAATAGAGAATTGGGTTTATTTTGTGACCCGGATACTCAAGAGATTCTCCACTTTTGGAAGCCACCAACAGCAAGTCAATCAGTACCAGTAGTCCACATTGCTAACCGCATTGTCCAAGGCTCAGTCAAACCAAAGAAAATTGTCATACCCAAAGGCAGTGGATATATTACCTCTGTGATGGAAATTCCTTTAGAATACCCGCATCCCTTAGCAGGAGATAGCAAATATTCAGAGTATTGCCCTGGAGAAAAGTTTAAGGGAGTTGAGTACTTTATATCGAATACTTGCCGACCCGATGCAACTGATGTTCCTCCTGCTAAGTGGGCGCGGGACTGTCCTTGGTTGCCGTGGATGAAGTTAGGATATGCCCATCCAGCTAAATTAAGATTTGAAACAACAATATTTAGAGTAGATTCTTTTGAGCAGCTTCATCCTAGCTTAGTCAAGCTGGTGAGGGAAAAAGTCCCTATTTATGAATTCACGCCAACAGAAAGTGATGAACCGAATGTAACGAGCATTCAATACTTTAAGAAAAACTTTGAGTCTTACTTGCGGGGAGATATTTTTCCATTAGAGGAAAGCTGTTGAGCAGTTTTTGTATAGTGCTAGACCATGCTGTGCGATGTCTACGACGGGCTACGCCTACGCGCTTCAATCAAAAAAGCCTAAAATACTTATCAAAACTTGGTTTGATGGCTGTGGTTGAGTTCTATTTTTGAAGATTTCCGTCAAAAGCTTTACCAGTGGTTACGCGATCTGAGAAGATCGGAATATATGCATTTGTCAGCTATTTAGTTAGTTGCCTCTTGCCAATTGTTCAGTTTTATGTAAAGGCTAAGTGCTGGTCTTTAGCAAGTAACCAAATACAAATGATAGTGGAACACTGACCACACATCATTCATATAAACACGCATTTAGGAAACAAAAGTTATGGATGAAACCTCAGAACTCACAACAACCGATAACGTAACCGCTCAAGATGTAGCAGAGGTTATTGCAGAACTTGAGCAGTATCGGGAACGTCTAGTTCAAGAAACTACAGAAACAGCAAAACGGGCTAAGTTGATGAGAGTAAATGTTGTGGCAAAACTGGAGCCTGAGCTTGCTAAGATTGATTCCGCTCTCCAAGAACTCCGTAATCAACAGGCTGCCCTCAGTGCTAGTAATTAGTCATTTATCTTGATAATTTAGCTATAAGTCACATGCTCAACTCCGAAACTCAATCCGGGGCGGATTCATTAAATCTGTCTCAGGCAGAAACTGATGCTTTACTTGCAGCAGTCAGTGAGCAATTAGGCTTAAAAACCTTTAACCCTAATGACCAAGAGCTAGTCAAGCGAATGGTTGAAAGTATGGGAGACTCACGAGGGATGGTTAGGTTGAGTTTTGCAGAGGCATTGGGTAAAATCGGTAAACCAGCGACCCCTTTATTGATGGAAGCTGTGGCAAATCACCCAAACCCAGTTGTACGCAGAGCCAGCGCCAAAACCCTAACACTTATCGCTGACCCGATCGCAGTTCCCACCTTGGTCAACGCCCTGTTAAATGATGAAGATACGGTGGTCAAAACCTCGTCGGTGGGGGGGCTTGCCAAGATAGGTGAGGCAGCTGTGCCAGCATTGCTGAAAATCTTAGCGTCAACCGAATATCCAGAAAGTGCCAAAGGACATGCGGTATGGGCGTTGGGATTTATTGGGGCAGAGGCAAAAGAGCATTTATATCGAGAGATTAACTCAGACTCGGCTGAGGTTCGGGCTGCGGTAGTGGGTGCGATCGCTAAAATTGCTCAAGAAAGCACTGAAGAAGCAGCATTTAATATTTTAGTTAATGCCCTCACCGATCCATCTGAAATTGTGAGGTGTGAAGCAGCATCTGCTTTGGGTAGCCTTAGCTATCAACCCGCAATTCCTAACCTCGTTGAGTTACTGCATCATGCCGATTGCGATACTCGAAAAGCAGCAGCTCTGGCATTAATGAAAATTGGCGATCGCACTGCCTTAGAACCCCTGCAAGCCGCATTAACTGTGGAAGAAGAAGCAGGGGTTCAAGCGGTGATCAAGTTGGCAATTTCTCAAATTGAGAAACAGTTAGAGGAAGATGCTTGGGAATAGGGCGATACACGCTTACAACTTGACATACTCCTCTCGTTTTGAGAGTATTTAATTAGCAATTAGTTTTTTGTTGATTGATAAATATGGACAAAGAACCTAGAGACAAATGCATCTGATTGCGATTCGTAACCTCCGCATTGATGCTGCCCAGTACCCCGATGTCAAAAAGCAAATTAACGAATGGTACGCAATTGTTAAGAAAGTAGAATGGCAGAACTTGGAGGACGTTCGTCAGATTTATCGGGATGCTGAAGCGGTTGGAAATTTTACTGTCTTTAATATCAAAGGGAATGACTATCGCCTGATTGTCGGTATTGACTACGAAAACCAAACGGTTTATTACAAATACTTTCTAATTCATGCCGAATATGACAAAGGTAAATGGAAAAATGACCCTTACTTTTGACCAAGTTGCTTATAGTAGTCTGCTAGCTGAAGTTGCTCCCAAGGTGATTGAGACAGAAGAAGAGTACGATCGCGTCCTAGCTGTAGCAGAGCGCCTAACATTTTGCAAGAACCGCACTCCAGAAGAGCAAGCTCTGCATAAGCTGATAGTAACCCTGATTGAAGCGTATGAGGGACAGAACTATCCAATGGATGAATCTGCACCGCATGAAATTCTCCAGCACATTATGGAAGCCAGCGACACCCGTCAAGCTGACTTAGTGGGCATTATCGGGTCGAGTGGCGTGGTATCTGAGGTTGTAAACGGTAAGCGGTCGATTAGTAAGGCGCAAGCTAAGGCACTTGGAGATTACTTCAAGGTGGCACCCAGTTTGTTCATCTAATATATGCGTCCTACAGGGATTGATAAAGTAATTGTATAAAAGAGCGATCGCTACGTTCTTTTATAGTTAATCACCTGATCTAATCGTGGCAAAGCACTCACTGCGGACTCTCGAACATATGGATCGACGGATTCATCATTTGTCAATGCCGTGAGTAGTTCCACTCCTCGCATATCACCCATCGAACCGAGTGCATTGACGATCGCCACAGCCAGCGCTACATTATCTATAGTTTTCAGAGCCTCTGCCAAAATTTCAAAGGCAGGAGAACCAATTTCACCCAGCGCCATGACTGATGCAATATAAACAACCGCATTTGGATCATTAAGCGCTGTTTTCAATCCCTGTAAGCCTTGATCTGGAAAAGGAACATCTGGATGGTTGGCAGCAACCTGTGCTAACGCCTTAGCACAGCTACCCCGAATAGTCGCATTCTCGCTATTTACTAATGACTCTACCAGTGGTGGTACTGCATCTATACCAATAGCACCTAGTGCTTTTACCGCAGCTCGACGGTAAGTCACATCTTCTTCATCCAAAATACCCATCAGGCGAGGAATGGTATTTTCATCACGAACCTCAGCCAGTTCCCACATGGCTCGTTCCCGCAGATTGGGATTAGGGTGTTTCAACTGTTCAAATAGAGAATCTATGGTCATAAAAGAAAATTTTCCTGTTTCAATCCCCCAAGTTAAATCATGAATTACGAATTACGAATTACGAATTACGAATTAGTAACAACTGAGGGACTCTTGGTCAATCACTCAACCAGATACAGGCAAAGCAACAGACTGAGAGTCCCTGAGTTTTAGAGTATGACTATCGCTCGTCTAGTCAATCCGCGTCACTATGACAGGGAGTTGATTACATAGTCGAGGAGAGCGCGGAACTCACCCAACGCTTGAGGAGACATGTCACGAGGAGAACAAGCGCGATCGCGAGTGTAAGTCAACGCGGTAACATAGGGAGCGGTAGGCAGAGCCAAAGAGCGATAAACTTCACGAGCGCCTGCAATACCCCACTCATCCAGAGGGCCAGTACCGCCCACAACCAAGCTGTAGTTGATCAAGCGTAGGTAGTGCTTGATGTCGCGGAGGCACTTTTCTTGCTTGACTTGGGTGCTGCCAGCTTCGCCTTCTTGGGTCAGGTAAGGATATTTCTTAAAGGCAGCATCATAAGCTTCCTTAGCTACGTTATCGATACCAGCAGCTAGCTTTTCAGCAGCTTCTAGACGAGCACTAGCACGTTGAATGCTACCTTGAACGGATTCTAGGTCAGAGGTGGTTGGAAAACGACCTGCTGCATCAGCAGATCCAATAACCGTAGTGATAACTGATTTCATTGCTTTTTATACTCCAGATTAGATTTGATCGAGTGTTAATTTCAGTGGGCTTGACTAATAGGCTTTAGCCGTTAGGAATTAGCAATTAGCTCAGAGCAGAAATAACGCGATCGAAGTAGCTAGCAGCTTCAGCAGCTAGAGCAGAGCAGTCGCCTTGAGGAGTGTCCAGCTTGCGGAACCTTTTACCAGCGTTAGCTTCAGTGTTGGTGTTGGTGATGTGAGCGACGCTGATAGCCTTCAGGATTTGGAAAGCCCGTACAGATGAGCCAGTGGGTACGCCCAAAGCTGTGTAGGTTTCTTTCAAACCGTTCAAAGCACGATCATCCAATACGGAAGAATCACCAGCCAACAGCGCGTATGTTACATAGCGCAGAACGATTTCAGCATCACGCAGGCAAGCAGCCATCCGGCGAGTGGGGTACAAGTTACCACCAGCTTGAAGCAGACCAGTGTTTTCACAAGCAATCCCAGCAATGGCATCAGAAACTGCACAGCTAGCGTTACTGGCGATCGCATTCACAGCATCAAGGCGCTTGTTGCCTTCAGCAATGAAATTTTTGAGAGCTGCTAAGTCAGCACCACCGATAGGAGCGGTTTTGGCATCAGCCGCAATTACAGCTCTGGAAAAAGCATCAAGAACCATGAGTTCTCCTTAAATATTCACAAATGGCGGATATTATTTCTGGCATGTTCTCGATCAGATTAACTGCGAGTAGCCAAACAAAAACATAGGGGATCAATAGTACCCTAGTCTTTACTATGAGAGACAAAGTAATAATCTGTAATATTTACCTGTAACTTGGCTAGTCTGACAAAAAAGCCAAATTTAGCCTAAATGGGCAAAAAATTAAGACTTACGCGTTTCAATGGAACTCTGCCACTGCGTAAGCCTTAAGTAAAAAATTTTCTTTTTTAGTTGATCAAGCTTGTTTGAGCAGATGTTTAACCAAATTATCTTTCACCATCATCTGCCGCAAAACTTCTAACAAAAATTCCTGAGCCTCTTCTTGGCTCAAATTTTTTACCTGATCTTTCAAATTTTGTAAGCGAAACTGTTGTTCTAAAGTTAGTTCAATTGGAAAGTCCATCATTCACTCCTCGGATTGACTGAATCGAAGGGTATTTGTTTTTACCACTAGTGTGAAGGCGTAGGCTGTCGTAGACATTGCTTTCTACTATTTTAGCACTGAGATATTAAAACGTCTACATTGTCAAGCCATAAGAAATTACGTCCATAAAAGTTTACAATTACATAACAACATATCAATCTCTCCCTTTGTAGGGAGTTTATTGAAGCTGATCACTAATCGCTGTAATGTTTAGAATGTTTATATACCAATAACTTTAAAAAGAAAGAACGCGTAAAACATCATCCGCAGGAGTAATAAGTAGGAGTCAGAAGATTGATAGACGCAATGGAATTTTTTCAGCTAAGTGCTGGTAAGTGGCGATCGCAACGTGCAACTCATCACCTGGCGTTCAAACGCTCAGAGACGGGAGAATCGGATATACAGGTAGAAACTTTAGATGCCAATCATCCAGAAATCATAGAACTGTGCCAGTATCATCAGATTGACCCCAGCCTTTCAGTAGGAGGGTCACGGGTGCGTTGGCTAGGCACAATGGCTTGGGATAGAGAGGATGAAGAGAACCATCAGGGGAAAACCATATTTGCGATCGTGCCTGATGGCGATAACCCAAGGGCTGGCAAATTACTCCGCGAAAGAGGCTATGCCGAAATTGTGCCTGTAGTTGGTCTTTTTCACATGGATGATGAAGATGGACTAGTGTTGACAACCGAATACGAAACAATGAGTTCCATTGAGCGATTCTGGTTTGCCAGCCCAAATATGCGACTGCGAACCAGTACAGTAAAACGGTTTGGTGGCTTTAGCACGGCATCATTTTGTACCGAAACCCGCATTGAAACTTCTGTTGAGCCTTCCAGCACAGAAAAAGTAACAGAAAAACTTGGGGAGGATGTTCTGGAAAAAAGAGAGTTTTATTCCGTTTTGGGCTGGTGAATGATTCTTAAGCAGACCGATGCTTTTACTCGTGGCCGAGATTATCTGCATCGGGTACAGGAACTTGCCCTAGAACCGGGTATGGTGGATGTGTTCGATAACCTGCGCGATCGCATCCCCATTTGCACTTGGATCGGCGAAAATATTAACACAGTTAACGCTCAGATCAACGCCTATCTAGAACTTTGTCATGAGTGCTTTCACCCCCAAGAGCGTCGCCATATCCAAATTTTTGCAGTCCCTATAGCTCAATCCTTCGGCATAGATGGGCTGTGCAACATTCTCACAAACCCAATCACTATTCTGGTAGATGTCGGTCGAATAGCACCTAGAGACTGGTTTGGTGTAGTCATCCATGAATACGCCCACGCCCATCTAGGAGATTTTGGTCACAATCAGCAGTTTGCTAACATCCTATCTCATCTATGTTTAGGGCTGGGATTGGAACCACCCTATTGGGGGGAAGGAATGGAAGCAACTTTGCGTAGCTGGCCTCACTGTAAGTCAACTATAGATCCCCTGGAATTTTGGATAGGTCACTGAAGAGGAGAGGGGGCAGGGGAAAATATTTTTGCTTGTCCCCATTCCCGATTAATTTCTTTTGCTAAATGTTAAAAATTATTGCTTCAGTTAAAAAAAGTGAAACTCAATCTCCTAATCTAAAATATGTAAATAAAGTTTTTTAGTCATTTACGTAGTCATTAAGCTGGAAGCCCCACTTAATTTTATTGATTAGCTATGGGTTAAATCCAGCAGACTAATTGTTCTTCCTAAGAATAGTTAAATTACCCTTAGTTAAGTTTCGTGAAATTTTATCAGAATCTGAGGTTCTGATCCTACTACTCCCTTAATATGTGTTTTAAAGTTGTTAACTTTAATTAAGAACATGGAGGCTTTAGAGTGGCAATTCCTCTGTTAACATATGACCCTTCAAGTCAAAACCAGCGTGTAGCTGCATATGAAGTACCGGGTGATGAACAGCCCAGGATTTTTACTACAGACAACATACTGTCCCCGTCAGATTTAGATGTTCTGATCGAAGCAGCATATCGTCAGATTTTCTTTCATGCCTTTGCTGCTGATCGCGAAACATTCCTAGAGTCCCAACTCCGTAATGGACAAATTACAGTCCGGGACTTTATTCGTGGGTTGTTGCTTTCTAATACCTTTAAGAAAAGCTTCTACGACCTCAACAATAATTACCGCTTTGTTGAGCAAGTAATCCAGCGCGTTTTGGGACGCGACCCATACAGTGAGCGGGAAAAAATTGCTTGGTCAATTGTAGTTGCTACCAAGGGTATTAGAGGCTTTGTTGATGAAGTGCTCAACACTGAAGAGTACCTGAGCAATTTTGGATACTCCACAGTGCCTTATCAGCGCCGTCGCATACTGCCATCCCGCGCTGAGGGTGAGTTGCCATTCAACATCAAATCTCCGCGATACGAAGATTACCACCGTGCCAAACTGGGTTTCCCCCAAATCATTTGGCAGGTCGAAGTCCGCAGATTTATCCCACAAGAGCAAAAGCCCAAGGCAGGCGATCCGGCTCAATTCTTGTCTATGGCACAAAGTGTCAATGCTGTTGGCAATCCACCACAAAGGATCTCGTCATTCAACATCGATATCGAAAAGTCTGTACCTTATCGCCAGCTGGCTGGTATTAAGTAACGATTTTTGGTCTGTGGCTAGCTAATACATCGATTTGATCATTTTATAGCGTGCATAAGTCTTGGGTTATGTAGGAGTTTCATTTAGGTATAACTAGTGGAACAGACTCTATCCCATGTCTAATGCACGCTAGTCGTTTGTTTTACGGTGCAGTTCGTCTTTTTAACATCTCCAAAAGTTTTGTAAAGTGGCTGGGAGGGTTTGCTGTCACCTCAATCAACTCTCCAGATACAGGATGCTGCAATTTTAGTCGCCAAGCGTGCAGTGCTTGACCGGGCAGATTTACCCCTACTGAATGACCAGAACTATAAACTGGGTCGCCGACAATGGGATGACCCATTTTGGCGCTGTGGACGCGGATTTGATGGGTGCGTCCAGTTTCTAGTTGAAAGTGGATTAAGGTGAAGTTACCGAGGCGTTCTAGTACTTGCCAATGAGTGACGGCGGCTCGTCCGCCTTGTTCAACAGGCATAATAGCCATTTTTTTGCGGTCTTGTGGATGGCGACCAATAGGCAAGTCAATCGTGCCACTTTCAACTTTTGGCGCACCGTAAACCACGCCCAAGTATTCTCTCCGTGCGGTTTTAGCTTTGAGTTGCGCTTGTAGGTGATGATGGGCAACTTCTGTTTTAGCGATCGCGATCGCTCCTGTTGTATCCTTATCCAATCGATGGACGATTCCCGGACGTTGGACTCCCCCAATCCCTGGTAAATTGGGGCAATGTGCCAATAGGGCATTTACCAAAGTGCCATCTGGATGGCCGGGTGCAGGGTGGACAACTAAGCCTGCGGGTTTGTTAAGAATGAGTAACTGATCGTCTTCGTAGAGGATATCTAAGGGGATATCTTCTGCTAGCAATTCTAAAGGTTGCGCTTCTGGTATTTCGAGAGTGATGCGATCGCCTAGCCTAACATTGATCTTTTTGGATGTACAAACTTTGCCATTAAGTTGGACGTTACCCTGTTCGATTAACTGTTGGATGCGGGAACGGGATAAATCTGGTAATTCTTGGGAAAGATAACGGTCAAGGCGATCATTGCCTTTAGTGTTGACGCAGTGTATCGTATCCCTGAAGGGAAGTAAGCTAGACGCTGCATCCTCCAGTGGAGTTGACAAGGCATCGCTATTTTCTTGGATTTGTAAATTAAATTCGGTCACAATTGCTCTGGATTATTAATTCCCCATTCTTTAAGTAAAGCGCGGAATCCTTTTAGTTGGGCTTCTAAACTTATCTAAGTCAATTAATACAGCATAATTCAGGAGTCAAACAGGCTTTATATCTTACTTGTGTACTGAACCAAACTGAAATCTGCTGTAAAGTTTACTAGAATCTTCGCGCCATTCGCGTAGCGTTAGCGAATCCTTGACTATCTGACTCGCTAAAATCCTCTATCCTTCTTAGGTCACCCTTTGGGCGTTTGCGTAGCCTACCGCAAACTATTGATGTAGATTTTATGTGGTAACTAGCAATTCCCTCAACAAATATAGGATTTTTAGTGATATTTCTGTAACATTTTGCTCATATAATTTACGGTTATGAGATAATTTTCTACTATTGTTTTACACAAAGTAAATTACTGAATATTCGTATGCCGCAAGTATCAATCCCTAGTGTGGAGTTACCAATTCATCTCTGTGCTAAAACAATTGCTCGACGTTTAATAGTTATAGTTATCAGTCTCACTTTTGCAGGTGTCTTAAGTAGCTATTTTTGGCTTTCAGAGTTTACTTTCCCATCTAGCAAATGGTTTTACGAACTATTTAGCCTTGATAGAGAATTGAATATTCCTGCTTGGTATTCTGCATTCTCTCTATTATTTTGTTCGGGATTACTTAAAGCAATTTCTGTTATTAAGAGGAAAGACAGCTATTCCTCTTACTGGAAAACCCTATATTTTATATTTGTATATTTGAGTTTGGATGAAGCATTTAGTTTTCACGAAATTTTGATCATACCGTCAGTACGGCAAGCGCTTAACCTCAATCCTATATTTTTCCAAACCTGGGTTATTCCTGGTGCAATTTTAGTAGCAGTTTTTGCATTTAAATATCTAAAATTTTGGCTCGATCTACCTCATAAAACTCGATATTTATTTTTTATTGCCGCAGTTGTTTATGTGAGTGGAACATTAGGTATGGAAATGATCGGTGGGCTTTTGATAGAATATTTTGGTCGTCGCAGTTTCATAACATCAACAGGTATAGTTATTGAAGAATTTTTAGAAATGATAGGAATTGTGATTTTTATTTATGCATTGATAACTTACCTTAGCAGCTTGAAAAAAAATATTAAATTGAAAATCTATATATCTGAGAAATAAATTTATACATGCGTAGCAAATATACTGAATACAAAAAATATTAAGCGATCGCTCTACAACATTATTCTTTAATATCTCACCCCCAGACACAGATTTTTTCTGTGAGCCTTTACGCCTTCGCGCGAGTTAATCATTCTATAAATTAGGTGGAATACAAACATCCGGTGCATATAATCCAATCAATTCCAGCGTTGTCACTTCAAGAGTATTCAAATCTACACGGCGGATAGCGTGGTTATTGGTATCACTAATATATAGATATGAATTCATAGCACTCAATCCCGAAGGTTCAAAAAACCGAGTTTTTTTACCCTGGCCATTTTGTAAACCAGCAGAACCATCTCCTAAAACTGTTTGACAATTCCCTGTACTGGGACTCACTAATTTAATTTTGTGATTGTAAGTATCTGCCACCCACAGAAAATCCTGAACATATTCCACTCCTAAGCAGTGTTGTAAACGGGCATTTTCACCTTGTCCATCTACATCACCAAAACCAAATAAACCCCCATTACCACAAACAGTTCTCACTTGGTAAGGTTCTACAATTCCAACACCACGAATTGAGCTAACTTCACTGTCAGCAATATATAGTTCATTCCCATCTGTGCTGATCCCGCTAGGTTGGGCAAATGCAGATTCGGTAAGTGAACCATCAACGCAAGCTTCTGCACCAGTACCAGCATAAGTTTTAATGATGCTATTTTCTAAGTCCATTTGCCAAATTTGATGCGGCCCAGCCATTGCTATAAACAAAGTATTTCCCACTTTCTCTAAATCCCAAGGGGAATTCAACTCGGTTTCTAAACCAGCACCGCCATGAGGACGAATATTGCGGCTTTGTTCACCAGTTCCGGCGAGAGTTTCCACTAGCTGGCGCTTGAGATCAACTCGCCGTAGAGCATGATTTTCTGTATCAGCAACATAAAGAATTTGATTTTCGGCATCAAATGCCATTCCCTGCGGTGCAAAAAATTGTGCTTCGTTAAAAGCACCATCGGTTAAACCAGATTTTCCAGTACCAATCAAGTGCAGAATCTCACCTTCGAAGCTACTTATAATCAGGCGATTATGTCCAGAGTCAGCAATGAATAAACCCGTTGGAGTAGCTAAAACTTTACCAGGAAAAGCTAGGGGTGTGATTAATGGTTGGCGCTGTTTTTCTAAACTCAAGCTGAGTTCTTGAAAACTAATTGTGCCTTTCTCTTGGTGTTGCTGAATTAACTTTTGAATCAATTCGTCTAAAACGTTACGGTTTCCTTCACCAGAAATCTGGCCAATCACGTAACCTTCTGGATCAATAATTATTAATGTAGGCCAAGCACGCACAGCATACTCTTCCCAAACTCGAAAATTGCTGTCAACTAAAACTGGGTGTTCAATGTCGTAGCGCAGGATAGCTTGACGAACATTTTCTGTTTCCTTTTCGTTGTCAAACTTGGCGGAGTGGATACCGATAACAGTAAGACTATCTTTATATTTCTGTTCTAAATATTTCAGGTTTGGCAAAATATGCAGACAATTGATACAGCAGTATGTCCAAAAGTCTAAAATTACGACTCTACCCCTGAGTTCTTTAAGAGACAAGGGTTTATCAGTATTGAGCCAACAATAATTTTGCGGTAATTCTGGCGATCTGACACGGGGAATCATACTAATTTGTAATTCGTAATTCAGAAATGCAAGCATTATGCTTATTAACTATACGTAATTTAACGTGGCTATATCTGTTGTGAAAGGACTTGAAAAATTAACATTATCCTCTTGGATACAACAAGCTAAAACTAAAGCTGAACAGGGACAAGTTGCCGCTCGCATTCCACAATTGGCTGTAGCTAATCCTCATTGGTTTGCAGTTCACATCTGCTGTGAATCGGGGAAAACTATAAGCTTTGGGGATACAGGTTGTGTCTTCCCGCTAATGAGTGTTATCAAGACATTTTCCCTACTTTATCTGCTCGAACATCTAGAAGCGGAAACAGTTTTTGGGTGGGTCGGGGTGGAACCATCGGATAAACCCTTCAATTCTTTAGAGCAGTTGGTTGCCGATCGCGGCCGTCCCCGCAATCCGATGGTTAATAGTGGAGCAATTACTCTCGCTGATAAATTACCAGGAAAGGATGCTAGCCAACGCACTCTTTTATTTTGTCAATGGCTCAACCAATTAGCAGGTTGCCAACTATATTTAGATGAGGTAATGCTGGCTTCAGTGCGATTAACACGCTCAACAGCCAATCAAGCAATCGCAAACTATCTTGCCCAAACAGGTCATCTACAAAATCTGGAAACAGCACTTGACACCTACGAGCAAATATGCTGTTTATCTGGGCGAGTTGAAGATTTAGCTCTGTTAGGAAAACTCCTAGCTTTTGAAAATAGCTATTTAAAATCACAAAACTGCCGGATTGTCAACGCTGTGATGTCAACTTGTGGGTTATATGAAGCTTCTGCCCAGTTTGCAGTCAGGATTGGTCTGCCAATGAAATCAGGGATTGGTGGTGGACTTGTAACAATAGTACCAAGTGAGGGAGCGATCGCTTGCTACAGTCCCGCCTTGGATACGGTAGGAAATCCGGTAGCAGGGCTTGCTTTTGTTGAGGCTTTATCGCAAAAGTTAGAGTTGAGCATTTTCGGATAAATGCTGCTTTTGAATCGGAAGAGAAATGATGAATTCTGTACCACTACCCACCTCAGATTTGCAGATTAGTTGTCCTCCGTGTTTCTCGACTACAATCTGATGACTAATCGAAAGTCCCATACCAGTACCAACACCTCTGGGCTTAGTAGTGAAGAACGTCTCAAAAATTCTTTCTTGAACATCAGAGGGAATACCAGAACCATTATCAGTAATGCGGACAACTACCCAGTTTTTATCTTGAAGTTCAGTAGCGATCGCAATTCGTGGGTTGTCTTGAGGATTGTGCTCTTCCTCCAATGCATCAAGCGCATTGTTGATAATATTCATGAACACTTGATTAAGTGAGCTAGAAAAACCTTCAATACTAGGAATCTCGCCGTAGAAGCGCTCAATTGTAATGCCTTTTTTGATCCGATTATTGAGGATGAGTAGCGTACTATCCAGGCATTCATGTAAATTGACTGCATGTGCTTCTGCTTCATCCAGCCGAGAGAAGTTTTTCAAGCTCAAGACAATTTGCCGCACGCGATCGGCACCAAACTTCATCGATTGCAAAAGTTTGGGTAAATCTTCTTCTAGAAATTCTGCATCAATTTCAGTGGCATAGGCTTGCACCGTTTCAGTGGCATAGGCTTGCACCGTTAGAGGTGGATTAGGCACTTCTTGACAATAAGTCTGTAGCAATACTAATAAATCGTCTACATATTGAATAGCAGAATCTAAATTCCCATAGATAAAATTCACCGGATTATTAATCTCATGGGCAATACCAGCTACCATTCGTCCTAAGCTAGACATTTTCTCACTTTGAAGCAATTGGGCTTCTTGCATTTGCTGCTGAAGAAAAGCTGCTGCTTGCTGTTCTTCCAGTAGACATTTCACTCTATGCAAAACTTGGTTAAATGCAATAGCAAGTATCCCAATTTCATCTGTAGTCATGACAGGTGCTTGCAGGTCAAAGTTAGATTATTTGGTAACTCGCTGCGCCATGTTCGTCAGCATTTCGACCGGATGGGTAATGGTTCGACTCGTGAATAAAGCAAAAAGAGTAGCAATTACCACCGACAACATCACACTAGCAGCAATAATATAAATCCGCATTTGTGCTGCTGTCTTGAACGTAGCCGTCGCTGCTGTTAATTCCTCATAAGAAACCTTAATGACGGTAAGCAATTCATCAGAGATCCCGTCAAACTTGATTGCTAACTCACTGTTGGTAAACTTCAACAGTAGTTGTTGAGCGATCGCAATTTTCTTTTCACTTAAAGGCGATAAATCAAGTTGCTGAAATAATTCGTCAAGTTGCCGAATATAAGTTTGTGGCAGATCATCATAGGTTTGTAGAAGCAGGGGAATATTCTCAGTATGTTTTTCGCCCGTATAATCAGCACTTTTTGTATATTTTTGGAGTTCAGACCAGACTTGCTCAATTCCAGGTGCATGTATATCAGTAATATGGCTGTATTCCTCTGTATACAAGTTTGGATATGGCACTAATGGAATGAGTTGCTGTTAGTGCGTTCGTGTTTGGAGGATACCTGTCTGGAGGCGATAAAGCAAATTAAGTTCTTTAAAAGCGTTTTGTTGCTCCTGCAACGCCTTTTCTTGATAGTGGTCTCCAAGGATTAATCCAATTGTGGTTCCCAAAACTCCAACACTGAGGGCAAGAGCATAGCCATATTTAATTTTGTTACCAACACTCAGACCATTTGTAACTCTTGAAAACCACCCTTTTCGGTTCGATTGTAGGACAGCAATATCGCCGGAAACTGCCTGAGAATTTGAACCTGGAGTCTGGGAAGCCATAGTAATTCTAAGTAAGAAATAAAAGCCAATCCTTACTTAGAATTCCCTAGTTGTTGTGCAAAAGTAAAAATTTTGCAACTTTTTGCTCCCGATAGTAAACGAGTTATTTCAGTAACGGTGTTGATTCAGGAGTTGGTGTTACCTCTGGTTTAGTTTCTGCTGGTGGCACACTTGTTTCAGGTGCAGGAGACTCAATAATCTCTGGAAGTGTGGGTGGCAAACTAGGAGATGGTGCAACTGGTGCTTGTGGGGTAGTCATCTTGCCTGCTCGACGGTTGAAATAACTGCCCAATCTAGATTTTGTTGCTTGAGGGACAACTTTTTCAGGTAACGGCGTTGATTCAGGAGTTGGCGTTACCTCTGGCTGTGGTTCTGGTATTGGCGTAATTATTTCTGGTGCAGGAGACTCAATTATTTCTGGCAGCGTCGATGGCAAGCTAGGAGATGGTGCAACTGGTGCTTGTGGAGTGGGGACTTTACCAGCTCGACGGTTGAAAAATCCGCCCAATCGAGGTTTTGTTGTTTGAGGGGCAACTTTTTCAGGTAACGGTGTTGATTCAGGTGTTGGTGTTACCTCTGGCTGCGGTTCTGGTATGGGAGACTCAATTATTTCTGATGGTGTCGGGGACAAGATGGGAGATGGTACAACCGTTGGAACTTCCAATTTTGGTTGTTCTGGCTCTTCTGGTTTGGTTGGCTGTGTTTTGAATTCTTTTGGAATTTCAGTTTCAGGAATGGGCTGTTTTTCTACCTTCGGTTGTATCTGGGGTGTTTTTTCAACAGACGGCGTGGGTGTAGGTATGAGTCTATAATTCTGGTCTACAACAGGGCGCACCTCATCTGCTGTGAGTTCTCCTCTCACAATTCTCGACAAAGTGTCTTTACCCTTTGGCTGGTAGTCAATTAGTCTGACTGTGGTATTAAAGGCATTTTTGACAGGATTTCCCTGATTATCAAGAAATTCCAGTTTTACCCAGTTTTTACCAGGTTGGAAACCTTTAAGATAAACTGCTTGCCAGCGATCGAAAATAAAGCTTTCACCATTAATTGTGGAGCGGATGCGCCAATCACTGAATTGGTCGTTAGCGTTTTCCTTCCCAGTGAGGTGCAGGGGAGCGTTAGTTAGATAAAAGTCCAGTAAGATTGGTTCGGCTCCGTAGCTGCTTTGAGGACGGCTGTAAGTTAGCAGTGGTAATTTTGGATCTGGGTTGTTGTCGTCGGTTTTGGTGAAGACGTGAAATGTTGTCTGGGCATAAGCGCCTTCATTCTTAAAGCTTTCATGCCAAGGACGAGAGGCAAAGACGCGCAAGGTATGAGTACCCGGAGACAAGTTTGGCAAAATCAAGGGCTGATTCAGGTCGTAAACAGGTATATAAGGTTGGTTATCCAGAATTACGTGGAGATGTGGCCCCAGTTGTAATTGTGGGTCTTTAAATATTGGTAGATCCTTAACCTGAAAACTGGCAGTGGCTTTGTTGTCTTGGAGAACTTCATCAGCTTGTGGAGTAACAATTGTCACTTGTGGCTGATAAACTTCCAAAATTGTCCGCAGTTCTTGGATAACAGATGGTGGGGAAACTTCCGAAAATTGCTTTGAAATTTGAGAAATCTGTGGAGAGTTTTCTTTATAGCCAATAGATACTTCCTGGCTACCAGCTTTCTCGCCACAGCTGGTCAAGCTTAATACCAGCACCAATGTTATTACCCACCTGAGAATCGGGAACCTCTCAGGGAGGAGCTTCTCTAACACCTTTTTCTGCCACAAGTTCATGCGTTGCACCCAGTGATAGTCTTCGACAATCGACAGATTATTTTGGCTCAAACTGTCCATAGGGAACAATAGCCCAAAAGGTTAAATCTGCCTCACATCCCATAAGTTTTCCTGTGTCTGTCTCAGCAAATTTTCAAATAAGTCATATTCTTTACAGCTTTTTACTTACAACAATGGAAATATGACACAAATGTTCATGAGTAATAGCAGCAAAAGCTGGAACATCGGCTGTATACAACCAAACCATAAATTTTACAAATTGTTATTCTTTGTAAATTAAATGGAGAATCTATTGACTTTTGGACAAAAAGTTTGAAGTTAAAAGGCAGATCAGGCAGGAATTCCAGCAATATTTCAGCAAGTTTGAATTATTGTTAAAATATCTCCAACAATGTACAAGTGAAGACTCTATAATTCAACGAGAAACAACTATCCACATAGGTCTTCATCGCGGCTTCAGTAAAATTCTGGAATTTGCGGTAATGGTTAACTTTGTGGTATTCATGATTCCTCATTCCTTATCAAGAGAGGAGGTCGAATGACAATAAGTCCTCCGGAGCGAGAGGAAAAAAAGGCAAGAGTAATCGTCGACAAAGACCCAGTACCTACCTCTTTCGAGAGATGGGCCCAACCTGGACACTTTGACAGATCCTTAGCCAGAGGTCCCAAAACCACCACATGGATTTGGAACCTGCACGCACTCGCCCATGATTTTGATACACATACAAGCGATTTAGAAGACATATCCCGGAAGATATTCTCAGCCCACTTCGGCCACTTAGCCGTAGTGATGGTTTGGTTGAGCGGGATGATTTTCCACGGCGCGAAGTTTTCTAACTACGAAGCTTGGCTAAGCGACCCGTTGAACGTTAAGCCTAGTGCTCAAGTTGTTTGGCCCATTGTGGGACAAGACATTTTAAATGGTGATGTTGGCGGTGGTTTCCACGGTATTCAAATCACCTCCGGTTTGTTCCAAGTATGGCGCGGCTGGGGTATCACAAACTCCTTCCAGCTTTATGTAACTGCGATCGGTGGCTTGGTATTAGCAGGCTTATTCCTATTTGCCGGCTGGTTCCACTACCACAAACGCGCTCCCAAACTGGAATGGTTCCAGAATGTGGAGTCAATGCTGAATCACCACTTGCAAATATTGCTAGGTTGTGGTTCCTTGGGATGGGCTGGTCACATAATCCACGTATCCGCACCGACCAACAAGCTTTTGGATGCAGGCGTTGCTCTCAAAGACATACCCTTGCCCCACGAGTTCATCTTGAACAAAGACTTGTTGACCGAGCTGTATCCCAGCTTTGCTGCTGGTTTAGCACCTTTCTTCACCTTGAACTGGGGTCAGTATGCTGACTTCCTGACCTTCAAGGGCGGTCTAAACCCGGTAACAGGCGGCTTGTGGATGACTGACATTGCTCATCACCACTTAGCGATCGCAGTTCTCTTTATTATTGCTGGTCACCAGTACCGTACCAACTGGGGTATTGGTCACAGCATTAAAGAGATCCTAGAAAACCACAAAGGCCCTTTCACTGGTGAAGGTCACAAAGGTCTCTACGAAAACCTGACCACATCTTGGCACGCTCAGTTGGCTACTAACCTAGCCTTCTTGGGTTCGCTGACCATCATCATCGCGCATCACATGTACGCGATGCCCCCCTATCCATATTTGGCAACTGACTACGCTACGCAGTTGTGCATATTCACTCACCATATTTGGATCGGTGGCTTCTTGATTGTTGGTGGAGCGGCTCACGCTGCTATCTTCATGGTGCGTGATTACGATCCAGTTGTGAACCAAAACAACTTGCTGGATCGCGTAATTCGTCACCGTGACGCGATTATTTCTCACCTGAACTGGGTGTGTATTTTCCTCGGCTTCCACAGCTTTGGACTTTACATCCACAACGACACAATGCGTGCATTGGGTCGTCCTCAAGACTTGTTCTCTGATACAGGGATTCAATTGCAGCCAGTATTTGCCCAGTGGATACAAAATATCCACGCCTTGGCTCCTGGTACAACTGCACCCAATGCCCTAGAACCAGTTAGCTATGTCTTTGGCGGCGGTATTTTGGCAGTTGGCGGTAAAGTGGCAGCAGCACCCATTGCTTTGGGTACAGCGGACTTCCTAATTCACCACATTCACGCCTTCACCATTCACGTCACCGTCCTAATTCTGCTCAAAGGTGTGCTGTACGCCCGTAGCTCTCGTCTGATTCCAGACAAAGCAAACCTGGGCTTCCGTTTCCCTTGCGACGGCCCCGGTCGTGGCGGTACCTGTCAAGTCTCTGGTTGGGATCACGTATTCCTCGGACTTTTCTGGATGTACAACTCCCTGTCTATTGTAATTTTCCACTTCAGTTGGAAGATGCAATCAGATGTTTGGGGAACCGTAGATGCAGATGGGACTGTAACTCACATCACTGGTGGTAACTTTGCCCAAAGTGCTATTACCATCAACGGTTGGTTACGAGACTTCTTGTGGGCACAAGCTACACAAGTCATCAATTCCTATGGCAGCGCGCTATCTGCCTATGGTCTACTCTTCTTAGGCGCTCACTTTGTCTGGGCATTCAGCTTGATGTTCCTGTTCAGTGGTCGCGGCTACTGGCAAGAACTGATTGAGTCCATTGTTTGGGCGCATAACAAACTGAAGGTAGCACCAGCAATTCAGCCTCGCGCTCTGAGTATTATTCAGGGTCGGGCTGTAGGGGTAGCTCACTACCTCTTAGGAGGAATTGCCACAACTTGGGCATTCTTCCATGCACACATCCTTTCAGTAGGGTAGCAATCAGTTGTGGAGTGCTGAGTGCTGAGTGCTGAGTGCTGAGAAAATACTCAAAACTTAGTACTCAGGACTCAAAACTCAGGACTCTAAACGCTGGTATTTGATGGCTAAAGGTCAGAGGATTTATTAAACCTATGGCGACAAAATTTCCGAAATTTAGCCAGGATCTCGCACAGGACCCGACTACTCGTCGGATATGGTATGCGATCGCTACAGGCAACGACTTTGAAACCCATGATGGCATGACGGAAGAAAATCTTTACCAAAAGATTTTCGCAACTCACTTCGGTCACTTGGCAATCATCTTCCTGTGGGCATCCAGCCTCCTGTTCCACGTAGCCTGGCAAGGTAACTTTGAACAGTGGATTAAAGATCCCCTTCACATCCGTCCCATCGCCCATGCGATTTGGGACCCCCACTTTGGTAAACCAGCGATCGAAGCTTTTACCCAAGCTGGCGCTAGTAATCCGGTAAACATTACCTACTCTGGTCTCTACCACTGGTGGTATACCATCGGTATGCGCAATAACAGTGAACTGTACACAGGTTCAGTGTTCCTGTTATTGTTCGCAGCCGTACTCTTGTTTGCTGGCTGGCTGCACTTGCAACCCAAGTACCGTCCTAGCTTGGCATGGTTTAAGAGTGCTGAACACCGCCTAAACCACCACTTAGCAGGTTTGTTTGGTGTTAGTTCATTGGCTTGGGCTGGTCACTTAATTCACGTTGCTGTCCCCGAAGCTCGCGGTCAGCACGTAGGTTGGGATAACTTCCTCAACACCCCACCCCACCCAGCCGGTTTGACACCATTCTTTACAGGCAACTGGGGTGTTTACGCTCAAAACCCTGACACTCCTGGACATATCTTCGGGACATCGCAAGGTGCAGGAACTGCAATTCTGACTTTCTTGGGTGGTTTCCATCCCCAGACAGAAGCTTTGTGGCTGACTGACATAGCTCATCACCACCTAGCGATCGCAGTTTTATTCATTGTTGCTGGTCACATGTACCGGACAAACTTTGGGATTGGTCACAGTCTCAAAGAAGCCTTGAATGCCAAGAATTTCTTTGGTATTCCTGTTGAAGGACCGTTCAACCTACCTCACCAAGGTATCTACGACACCTACAACAACTCCCTGCACTTCCAATTAGGTTGGCACTTAGCAGCGCTAGGTGTTGTTACTTCCCTGGTAGCGCAGCACATGTACTCCATGCCTTCCTACGCATTTATTGCGAAGGACTACACAACTCAGGCAGCTTTGTACACGCATCACCAGTATATTGCTGGATTCCTGATGCTTGGTGCTTTTGCTCACGGAGCAATCTTCTGGGTACGTGACTACGACCCAGAGCAAAATAAAGGCAACGTACTTGAGCGCGTATTGAAGCACAAAGAAGCGATTATTTCCCACCTTAGCTGGGTATCCCTTTTCTTGGGCTTCCACACCCTTGGTTTGTACGTACACAACGACGTAGTAGTTGCTTTCGGTACTCCTGAAAAGCAAATCTTGATTGAGCCAGTATTTGCTCAATTCGTCCAAGCTGCAAACGGTAAAGTACTGTACGGTTTAGATACATTGCTATCTAACCCTGATAGTATTGCTTACACAGCATGGCCCAACTACGCTAACGTTTGGCTTCCAGGCTGGTTAGATGCCATCAATGCTGGTACTAACTCCCTGTTCTTGACAATTGGCCCTGGCGACTTCTTGGTTCACCATGCGATCGCTTTGGGTCTGCACACCACCACCTTGATCTTGGTCAAAGGTGCTTTGGATGCCCGTGGTTCTAAGCTGATGCCCGATAAAAAGGACTTCGGCTATGCCTTCCCTTGCGACGGCCCCGGTCGTGGCGGTACTTGCGACATCTCAGCTTGGGATTCCTTCTACCTCGCTACATTCTGGATGCTAAACACCCTTGGTTGGGTTACCTTCTACTGGCATTGGAAACATCTAGGTATTTGGCAAGGCAACGTAGCTCAGTTCAATGAGAACTCTACATATCTCATGGGCTGGTTCCGCGATTACCTCTGGGCTAACTCTGCTCAGTTGATTAACGGTTACAACCCCTATGGCGTGAATAACCTGTCTGTCTGGGCTTGGATGTTCCTGTTTGGACACCTAGTTTGGGCTACTGGCTTCATGTTCTTAATCTCCTGGAGAGGTTACTGGCAAGAGTTGATTGAAACCCTTGTTTGGGCACACGAACGCACTCCTCTGGCTAACCTAGTTCGCTGGAAAGACAAGCCCGTTGCTCTATCTATTGTTCAAGCTCGTGTAGTTGGTCTAGCTCACTTCACTGTTGGCTACATCGTGACTTATGCTGCATTCTTGATTGCTTCTACTGCTGGTAAGTTCGGTTAATTCGGCTGCTAGTTTTGTATACAAGTAAGTAGATAAGTAATAAAATTCCCCTGCCGCAAGGTGGGGGATTTTTTCTGAAATCAATTTTGTAGCTGCATGAGGTTATGGATATAGACGGAACATTCGGAATATTAGAGATTTCTTTTCATCCAGACAGGTATGAGAAGGATCAAGAAAAGGATGCTTGGTTTAAATCAGGAATTTTCTGCGTTGAACACTACCCTGCAAAGAAATGCTACAACCAAACAAGGGCAGCAGTAAAAGAATTTTTGAGCTTTCTGTCTAAACACAAAAGGTAGACTGCGATCGCCTAAAATAAACTTTAATTACAATTCACTATAGGAGTTATCAGGTGTCTATTCCCGAAATTACTCAAAAGCTATTAGCCGCTAAACAAGAAAAAAAACTAAGTTTTGCCGATTTGGAAAAAGTTCTCGGACGTGATGAAGTATGGATTGCTACTTTATTCTATCGGCAAGCTAGTGCTTCCGAGGAAGAAGCTAAGTTACTAGTTGAAGCATTGGGGTTAGATGCTACTTGTATTAAAGAGTTGACTGAATACCCTGTAAAAGGATTAGGCCCAGTTGTCCCAACTGACCCACTAATTTATCGTTTCTACGAGATTATGCAAGTTTATGGTTTTCCCATTAAGGAAGTAATTCAAGAAAAGTTTGGTGACGGGATTATGAGTGCCATTGACTTTACTTTAGATATACAAAAAGAAGAAGACCCCAAAGGCGATCGCGTTAAAATCATTATGTCTGGCAAATTTTTACCATACAAAAAGTGGTAGTGTTTCAGTCTTACTTCTTTCAGGAGTATATTCTCATCCACATGGATTACAAAGTTAATATACTCCTCTGCGTTACTTTGCGCTTCCCTCCGTGTCCCTTTGCGTTAAACAATAACTTTTAAAATTAAATACTTGGACAATACCAAAACAAGTTATAAATATAACAAATGAAATAATCTTATCACTCTTGCAAGAAGAACCAGTAACACCACCAAAAGAAATAATTTTTAATCCCTATTATACCCAGCAGAACGGAGCCGCATATTTAGGTGATAGCCTTAAACTTATTAAATTCATTGATGATAATAGTATTAATTTAATTATCACATCACCTCCATTTGCTCTGACACGAAAAAAAGAATACGGTAACGAAACTGCTGAAAAATATATTGAGTGGTTTCTACCTTTTGCCTATGAATTTAAAAGAGTACTGGCAGATAATGGCTCATTCGTACTAGATTTAGGTGGCGCTTACCTTCCTGGCAATCCCGTGCGGAGTATCTACCAATACGAACTTTTAGTTAGATTATGCAAAGAAGTAGGTTTCTTTCTTGCTCAGGAATTTTACCACTATAATCCGGCTCGACTGCCAACCCCTGCTGAGTGGGTAACAATCAGGCGGATTCGTGTGAAAGACTCAGTAAATACAGTTTGGTGGTTGTCTAAAACACCGAATCCTAAAGCAGATAACAGAAAAGTTTTAAAGCCCTATAGCCAAAGTATGAAGCAATTACTCAAAAATGGTTATAAGGCTAAAATACGTCCTAGCGGACATGATATTTCTGATAAATTCCAAAAGGATAACCAAGGTGCAATTCCGCCAAATCTACTAGAAATTGCTAATACTGAATCTAATAGCGCTTATTTACGACGCTGCAAAATAGCAGAAATGAGACCCCATCCAGCACGTTTTCCGCAAGGGTTCGCCGAGTTCTTCATCAAATTCTTAACTGATGAAGGTGATCTGGTATTAGATCCATTTGCAGGTTCTAATACAACGGGTTTTGTTGCTGAGACTCTGCAACGCCAATGGATATCGTTTGAAATTAATGAGAATTATGTAATGGGAAGTCGTTATCGATTTAGTCAATAACTAAATTAAGTGAGGAGTCAGGAGTCAGGAGTTAAAATTTATAACTCATAACTACTCAATTAAATTTCTCCATTCACTTGCATTTGATGAACTTGATCTGCTAGCTCTTGACGACCTTGATCATCTAGTTTGTCAATAGCTAACATCCCCATGAGAATAACTTCTTTCAGGGTCAAACGTGTAGAATGTGCCTGTTTTTGCACAATCTCCTTAATAATGGGACTGACACCAATCGCTGTACTAGCTCTAGCCACGGAAGAAAAGGAAAACATTAATGATTCAGCCTAAATCTTAGCACTTTCAATGAGGTTATTCTATAGAGGTAAAACTTAATTTAAATGTGTTTCAACTCATACTTCAATGAGTAAACATACATTGTAAATTACGTGTAGTGAGTTATGAAATTCTCGGTATGGCAAACCTAATGCTTGCTCTTTGAGGACACACCGTCGTATGATATCAATATTCTAAACAGTTAAACTTTTGCCTATTCCTCTATAATTTCCACTAAATCTTCAATCCTCACATCAAAAGTGCGAGCTAATTTGTGGATAGCAGTAAAGTCAACTGTCGTCATACCAGGACGACGTGCATAACTTCTAACTGTGCTGTAAATTACCCCAGAACGGTCAGAGACTTCTTTTAGTGTCCATCCTTTCTCTTCTGCTAGTTCTCGAATTTTTAATCTGACTAATCCCATATTTGATAAATGATGCATTTGCATCGCTCAATTTCATATGAGAAATTAAAAAGCGTAGACGTGTTCGCGCAGCGTCTCGTAGAGAAACAGCTTGTCGTCAGACATCGCTTCTCTGTCTAGTAAACTCTTATGCGATCGCTACACTTTTCCTGAGATATGGAAACCTGAAAACAAATGCTTATTCACCATACTAGCAACATTAAAAGCAAAAACCTCTGTCCTGAGATACTCAAAAATCACCCATTAATCGCTGAGTTTGCAAACACTTATAATATTTGTGACAACTGAGTTATAGAAACTGGTCAGCTGATGAAAAAAGTGCTTTCAGTAGAAGTATTCTCACAAATAAGATTTGTATACTACCGGAAAAACCGTAATTTAAAGAGATCGTGAATTGTCAAATATAATCTCGTAAACACGCTTTACAGAACTACACAGTTTAAATAAGAATAATAACTTAACCGAAGTAAAATTTTCCTGAATACAGGCAACTAATGCTGTCATAGGGAAAAGCAGTGAGTAGAGGAGAGACAAAGCGATGAAGGACCCTTATCTGTTGGCAGCAGGCTTGTTAACAGGATTGGCAATACCAGCATCGGCTCTCCCACATCTGTCTATTGTCCTGCCAGAAAATTCTAGATTCCTGTGGGATTTAAAACAGGGTTCGCAGGCAATAGTCAGTACAAAAATTATCAATAGCGTTGATCTCTCCTTACCAGAACTCAGCGGTCAAGTGTTGCAACCCCTAAAAAGTTTGCAGCCAACAGTAGGTGAGAAAAACGTCACTAGCGTACCAGAATTCAGCAGTCAGGGATTACCAGCCACAACAGAGTCATCACTCAACCCCAGTGCCCAAGCAGCTGGTGTCTCACTAACATCTGGCAATCAACTTTACTACCAAAGATTGGCGGCTCTGAAAACAGGTCAGATTTATACACGCGTAGATAGTGATAATTTGCAATCATTGTGGGAGTCGATCAAGAAACGTCAACTAACTTATGATGACTGGAAAAGTTTATTAGCTTTAGAAGCTAGAGCGATCGCTCAAGGTCAAGGTGCAAATCATCTGAGTATCTTAGTTGGTGATTCTTTGAGCATGTGGTTTCCTAGAGAAAAACTTCCTGCTGGAAAATTATGGCTCAATCAAGGCATATCTGGAGATACTTCCAGTGGCGTTTTAAAAAGATTGGGGGCATTTTCGACAACGCGGCCGAATGTGATTTACGTTATGGCTGGGATTAACGACTTACGAAAAGGCGCTAGTGATGACACAATTGTGCGTAATTATCGCCGGATTGTCCGTCGTTTACGGCAGACTCACCCAAAAGCTCAAATCATTGTCCAATCAATTTTGCCTACTCGCCTAGCAAAGCTTTCCAATAGCCGCATTCGTCACATCAACACACAACTAACCCAGATTGCCAAACAAGAAGGAGCTAATTATCTAAATATTTATAGCTGGTTTACGGATATGGAAGGCAATTTGCGTCCAGAGTTAACCACAGATGGGTTGCACCTGTCTCAAGAAGGTTATGATGTGTGGCGCTCGGCACTACAGCAGATAGAGTACAAGCTGACTCAGCGTGAAAATTGAGCGATCGCTTCTCCAGAAAACGCTACACCAATGCCGACGCTTGAAGCAATGTCTACGACGGGCTGCGCCTACACAATTTTAAATTTTTTATGGAAGTTACTGACAACGATGCCATCACTATACGTTCTCTAATTGAACGCCAATTGGCAGCCTTTAACAAGGATGATGCCCAAGGCGCTTTTGCCTTCGCCAGTCCGGCAATTCAGGCGCAATTTGGAACCCCAGAAAATTTTATACAGATGGTCAAAATAAGCTACCCAGCAGTATACCGTCCTCGTTCTGTCTTTTTTGAGAAGATAACAACCATCCAGGGAAACATAACTCAGCCAGTGCTACTACTAGCTCCTGATGGAGTTCCCTTTAGAGCTTTATATTTTATGGAAAAACAGCCAGAGAATACCTGGAGGATTAACGGTTGCTTTCTAGTTTCCGTAGAAAGCAAAGAAGTATAAATTATATCTTCATACAACCAAAATTTTATAATTTAACGCTCAAGGCTTCCCGATTCAAAACCTGATTTAACTTGCCGCTGCGATAACCTTCTAAATCCAGGGTTACGTAAAGAAATCCGAAATCCTGAAATGCAGAAACTACTTTCTGTAAATCCGTAGTTAACACAAACTCTTTAATTTGTTCTGGTGCCAATTCAATGCGTGCTGTATCTCCTTCTGATCGCACGCGTAAATTCTGCCAACCTAGCTTTCGCAGGAAAATTTCTGCTCTACCAACTCGTTGTAACTTAGCTACAGTAATCTCTTCACCATAAGGAAACCGCGAACTGAGACAAGGTTGAGCGGGTTTATCCCACCAAGGTAAACCGAGTTGTTGCGAAAGTTGGCGAACTTCAACTTTGGTGACACCCACTTCTGCTAAAGGCGATCGCGCACCTCTTTCTTTCGCCGCCTGAATTCCTGGGCGATAATCATGCAAATCATCGGCATTTACCCCATCCACCACGTATGGATAACCCAACTGCAAAGCTAAAGGTTTGAGAGTGTCGTGCAACTCACTTTTACAAAAATAACAGCGGTTAACAGGGTTAGAAGTGTAATTGGGATTTTCCATCTCGTGAGTCTGGACGATTTTATGAGGAATCCCAATCGTTGCGGCTTGAATTTTGGCATCTTCCAACTCTTCTGGCAAAAGCGAAGGAGAAACAGCCGTGACAGCTAGAGCGCGATCGCCCAACGCATCATAAGCAATTTTGGCAACCAAAGTGCTATCAACGCCCCCAGAGTAGGCAATCAACGCCTGCTCCATTTCTTGAAATAAAGCTCTTAATTGCTCAAATTTTTTTGTCAGCATCATTTCCCAATCCTGCCCAAACCCAATAGCACCCAACAAATTCTATTGTAGTCATTTGTTATAGGGCATTGGGCATTGGGAAAGAGGCACAAGGGTTCAGAGGAGAGGGATTTTCCTTGTGTTCTTTGCTCCCCCTCATCTCGCTTATCTTCCTGCTTCCCCTACTATTGGTGGTTTGCTGTATTTAGCTATCAGACTGGCTAAAAGTGGCAAATCAATCGGTTTAGAAATATAGTCATCTACTCCAGCTGCTAGACAAGTTTCGCGATCGCCTTTCATTGCCATTGCTGTTTGGGCAATTACCGGAATCGTCCGATATTGCTGATTTTCTCGCAGTTGTTGCACCAAATTAAGACCATTTCCATCTGCTAGATAAACATCCATTAAAATCACCGCTGGGTCTAACTGTGTTAGAGCTTCCCACATCTCGCTAGCATTCTTAACCCAAGTGACCTGATATCCCAATTTCTGTAGATAAATTTGCATCAAATTAGCGTTGGGTAAGTCATTTTCTACCAGCAAAATGTCTACAGAAGAACTAGGGGTAAAAGGCAAAGGAAATGAGGAGTATTTTGGTTCCTCATCTCCCTTATCTTCCCTCACTGCCACCTCTTGTTTAAGGGGAAGTACGAGGGTAAAACGGGAGCCACGATCTACTTCAGATTCCACTTTCACAGAACCACCGTGAATTTGGGCGAGTTTCCGAGTTACGGCTAAACCCAAACCAGTGCCTTCAGCACCAGCAGCGACAGCCTTGGCAATTTGGAAATAGGGTTCAAACAGTTGAGCCTGGTCTTCTTGGGAAATGCCAGTGCCAGTATCCCAAACTGTAAAATGCACAAATACACCTTTAGGAGCAACTTTTAAGCCAACACTTCCTTTGCTGGTGAACTTTAAGGCATTGAAGAGTAAATTCAACAGCATTTGCTTGAGTCGTAAGGGATCGGCTACTAGGGTTGTAATATCAGGTTCAAGTTCTAGGCACAGTTTCAAATTTTTATTGGCGGCTTTCTCTTTAACCAGTGCGAAAACATTGCTACACAGCAGTGGCACATCAATTGTTTCCCATTGCACTTCCAGCTGGTTTGCTTCAATTTTAGAGAGATCCAAAATATCGTTAATCAGAGCTAGCAAGTGCTTACCGCTAGATTGAATGATATTTAAATACTCTTGCTGGCGTTCTTTACTTGGTTCGTACCCTTGGGCTAAAAGCAGGTGGGTAAACCCAATAATAGAACTAAGAGGTGTACGAATTTCGTGGCTGGTGTTTGCCAGAAACTGATTTTTGAGTTGATTAGTGCGCTCCAATTCTTGATTCGAGTTACTTAACTGTTGATACCGTTGCTGCCAAGACAGGATCTGTCTAAGTTGTACTAAAGCTGTAGTACAGTGTTTAGCAGACCTTGCCATCAATTGTGACCTGAGTTGAGCCTGTGATTTTATGAGCGACTCACGATCTGAGTTTAGGGGTGCTGCGGCGATAATTAGCCAGCCCATGACGTTGCCAGAATCATCAGCTAACCGCCAAGCGCTCGGTATTTGTTGATTCTCAAGCTGCTGTAAATCTTCGAGTTCTATAACCTCTTGCAGTCTCAACAGCAGCTTTTTTTCTGCTGTCAGCAATTCTAGAAATAAAGGTTGTGAGTTTGGGGATAGAGAACAAGAAACATGGCAAACTGTGGCAACAGTTTCTTGTGGTTGAAACAGAGCGATGCCTACGGCACAATCTGTAAACGCCAAATTACTACTGTGCACAGCACTGTTAATCTCATTGACCACCGTTTGGAGAATTTCTGCTTCTGCGGCTCCTGCATGTGGGACAGTGTTACAAGCAGAAAGCAGGCAATCATTAAGGTGACTTTGCAACTGGTTCAAGCTGCTCTCCAGCCACAACTTGGCGCGAAGTTGCTGAATTGTTGTCAAAAGTTTTGGCGTTGCATCTATCTGTGAGTTCTGGTCTGGTAAGCTTGAGTACTGCTGCATGGTCAACTAGACCGCTGAACAAGTTTAGCTTCGCATAAAAATCCGAAAAGGATTCTATGTATATTAGCGGACAATTCTTTTTTATTTATAAACCATAACTTATGTTGTTATAAACCATAACTTATGATGTTGAATTTAGCAGCAATTCCAAAAAAATTATTATATGAACCACTGACCTAAAATTTGTTAAAGCAACTTAAGGCTTATGGATACACAATTCGCCCAACTAATCGTTAACGGGATTGCGGTGGGGAGCATTATTGCTCTAGCGGCAGTCGGACTCACTCTTACCTACGGGATTCTACGGTTATCTAACTTTGCTCATGGTGACTTTCTAACTTTAGGAGCCTATCTGACTTGGCTGATAAACACTATTGGAGTCAATATTTGGCTGTCGATGATCCTGGCGGCCGCGGGAACAGTAGCAGCAATGCTGTTATCGGAAAAGTTACTGTGGTCAAAGATGCGCTCTATCCGTGCTACTTCCACTACGCTGATTATTATTTCTATCGGACTTGCCTTATTTCTTCGTAACGGCATTATTTTTATATGGGGTGGCAAGAACCAAAATTATAATCTACCTGTTACGCCAGCTTTAGACATCTTTGGCTTAAAGGTACCGCAAAATCAATTATTAGTATTGGGTTTGGCGGTGCTAGCAATTTTGGCGCTGCATTACTTGCTGCAAAATACTAAAATTGGTAAAGCGATGCGGGCAGTTGCTGACGATCTGGACTTAGCCAGGGTCTCAGGTATCAATGTTGACCGAGTAATTTTCTGGACTTGGCTAATTGCCGGCACTCTTACCTCATTGGGCGGAAGTATGTATGGGTTGATTACAGCCGTGCGTCCAAACATGGGATGGTTCTTAATTTTACCATTATTTGCCTCAGTAATTCTTGGTGGGATTGGCAACCCTTACGGTGCGATCGCAGCAGCTTTTATTATTGGCATCGTCCAGGAAGTCAGCACCCCTTGGCTGGGTTCACAGTATAAACAGGGTGTAGCACTGTTAATCATGATTTTGGTGCTGCTCATTCGTCCCAAAGGTTTATTTAAAGGAACGATTTGAGCAGCACCATTCCACTTCTAACTATTCAATAATGTGGAAATAGTAGGCTGCCACCAAAAAATTGATAGCTAACAATAACACTGCCCAGGCTGTGCGATAGGCGTAGGGAGGTTTAGCTCCACTGTCGGCAACTGGGGAATTCTTCGTTTTAGCAGTCATAATGCGATTCTCCTAATGTCAGGACTTTTTAAGAAATACCAAACTGGTGTACCAAATACCCAAATTCTTTAAGAATATTTGTGTGAAGTTGGGAATTGGGCATGGGACATTGAGCATTGGGAAGATTTTATCCCTTGTCTCCCGTCTTCCTCATTCTCCCACTCTCTACTCCCCACTCCCCACTCACTCCTCTCCAGCATGATAGGAACTGCGAACCAGAGGCCCAGAACGGACATGGTTAAATCCCATTTCCCATGCTAATCTGCCGAGTTGCTCAAATTCCTCTGGAGTCCAATATTTTTGGACTGGCAGATGTTCTAGAGAAGGACGCATATACTGCCCGATAGTCAAGCGATCGCACCCCACAGACCTTAGATCAGCCATTGCTTCAACGACTTCATCAAGTGTTTCTCCGTGTCCCAGCATCAAACCTGATTTAGTGGGAATTGTCGAATCGATTTCTTTGACCATAGCCAATACCGAGAGCGAGCGATCGTACTTAGCTCCCCGGCGCACTGGCCCAGTTAGCCGCCGCACTGTCTCGATATTGTGATTAAAACAAGCTGGTTTGGCTTTAACAATTATGGCTATCCGCTGGCGCTGACCTGACTCCCCAACACCAGCACCACCCCAAAAATCTGGGGTCAGCACTTCAATTTGAGTCTCTGGGTTCAACTGGCGGATAGTCGCGATCGTCGCCACAAAGTGCCCTGCACCCTGATCGGGCAAGTCATCACGCGCTACAGAAGTCAGCACCACATAACGTAATCCCAAAAGCTGCACTGCCTGTGCTACCTTTTGGGGTTCCTCTAAATCAAGAGCCATTGGTGCATGACCTTTATCTACTTGACAGAAAGCACAAGAGCGTGTGCAAGTAGGCCCCATTAGTAAGAAAGTTGCAGTTTTTTGGGCATAGCACTCCCCCCGGTTGGGACAGCGTCCTTCTTCACAAATCGTGTGAATTTGGCGCTGCTTAATAATGCGTTGTACGGTAGATATTTCACTGGCTTTGCCAATAGAGCGACGTAACCAGCTGGGCATTGCCCTAATTTCAGACTTTAGTTCGGCTTGTTGTGACGAAATCATAAACATCCAAGCAAGATGCGGATATAGAGTACTGGTCTGTCAATTAACAAATGATAGATAAGAATAGACGCAGGGAGCGGGAGACACGGGGACACTCTTGATGAAATCACCATCTCTCAGTATCCTTATGCTCTAGAGCAAAGCTAAAGCCTTAAATATCACCATGACATAAATTGAAAAGAGCGCAAGCAAAAGTTTTGTAAAACACCTCTAGGAATGCCATTTATACCGAAATATACTATCCCCCAATTCCTCGAAATTTTGTATATAGTGGGAGGATTCTCAAGGACAATCAGCAAAACTGCTATTTACACTTAAAGTTTCTGTTAGAGCAAACAGTCGTGGCAAGCAACAAGATTTTAGTTATCGATGACACTACAGTTGTCAGGGTAAAAGTACGAGAAATGTTGCCTCCGGGCAATTTTGAGGTACTGGAAGCAAAAGACGGTTTGGAAGGACTAAATTTCATCCTTCAGGAAAAACTCAGCCTGATTATGCTGGATTTCCTGTTACCTAAAATGAGTGGCTGGGAGGTTTTCCAGAAAGTTCAAGCCGATCCGGAGTTAAGGAAAATTCCTTTGGTGATCATGTCTGGTCGCAAGGAAGAGGTGACTGAGAAAATCACAGAACCCTTTGAATACTTTGAATTTCTGGGTAAGCCTTTTGATCAAAAGCAACTAATTGGCGCGATTAAGTTAGCTATGGCCAAGGCGAAACAGCCACGCCCAGAACTAGTCGCAGTAGGAGCAACATCTGCTGTCAAAAATAGCACAGCTACAACCGCTAGTGTCGCTAATATTACAGTAGCAACCCCTAGTGCTGTAAATACTGCGATGCCTACGGCGGCAAGCAACGCAACCCCTAGTAGCGGAGGAGTCTCTGACACAGACATTAATGCGTTGAATGAGAAAATTGTCAAAATGCAAGCTGAAATCGATGGCTTGAAGAAACAGCTAACTCAAGTTGTGACTTTTATTAAACAAAAAATCAAGTAGCATTTGTACTCGTTATTATTATCGCAGCCGAAAATACCCCGTCTCTAATAACGGGTGTCCGATTAAAAGCGGGTAAAAATAGTTAGTTCAAAAACACTTATGTTCACAAATCATCATTGACAACAAAATTCAAAATAGGAAAAATAACTAGCAATTATCTGCGCCTATATAAATTTTGAATTTTGAATTCCCTGATCGCGCAGTTTCTTCGCAAAAGAAGAGGTTGACAGTCTAGCAAAGCAGTTATAAACCCAATAAACCTGCCGCAGTTTGCTCTTAAGCTAAGGAAAACGGCAGGCTTTTTTGTTGTTTGATCTGCTATATCCAAAATCTACTTCACAACTTGATAGCTACTCCATAAATCTAAAGCAGCAAGAGCAAATATTTACCAAAGTAATTTGGTAGAAACGCGCTTGAAAACCTTATGTTTTTATACCAAAATTAGCCTTTCCAGAATTATATAGTTCAAGATCGCATATTTAGTCAAAAATTCTATCTTCTGATATAAATTCCAGAAAAAATCCTATTTCATGATACCGATAATCTCCATACGGGAATACTAAGCCATAGAAACAAGAATTATGAGCATAGTCTACAATGTTAGTAGTATTAGATACATTATATGCATTTCCTGGCTATCGCATTACCGAGCAAATCTACTCCGGCAGTAAAACCCTAGTTTACCGGGGTATTAGAGAACAAGACCAAAAATCGGTGGTTCTCAAATTGATGCGGAATGAATATCCTACGTTCGCGGAAATCGCTCAGTTCCGCAATCAATATATCATTATCAAAAACCTTGATCTTCCTGGCATAGTCAAAACCTATAGCTTAGAAAGCTACCGTAACAGCTACGTCCTGGTAATGGAAGATTTTGGCGGCATTTCCCTCCAAAACTGGCGACTGGACGATAAGGGGAAAGATGAAAACAGGGTTTCCCTAGATGAGTTTTTCCACATTGCCATTAAAATTGCTTCTACCCTGGAAGGATTGCATCGCGATCGCATTATTCATAAAGACATCAAGCCTGCCAACATCCTGATAAACCCTGGTACAGATGAAATAAAACTCATCGACTTTAGTATTGCCACTCTGCTACCAAGAGAAATTCAATCTATCACGAATCCCAACGTTTTAGAAGGCACCCTAGCTTACATTTCCCCAGAACAAACCGGAAGGATGAACCGAGGTATTGACTACCGCACTGATTTTTATTCCCTCGGTGTCACCTTTTTTCAACTCCTTACCGGAGAGTTACCTTTCACCACGAAAGATCCGATGGAGTTAGTTTACTCTCACATTGCCAAACAACCGCTAAAAGCCTGCCGGATTAATTCCAATATTCCGCCAATTTTGTCTGACATGATCAGCAAGCTGATGGCAAAAAATGCCGAAGACCGCTATCAGAGTGCTTTGGGATTAAAGCATGACTTGGAGGTGTGCCAAAATCAGTGGAAAGAAACAGGAAATATTGCACTCTTTGAACTAAGTGTGAGGGACATCTCAGACCGTTTTGTAATCCCTGAAAAACTCTATGGTCGCCAAAGTGAAGTTGAAACCCTACTCGCTGCTTTTGGGCGCGTAGCAGATGGGGCAACAGAAATGATATTAGTTGCAGGTTTCTCTGGCATTGGCAAAACTGCTGTAGTCAATGAAGTCCAAAAACCTATTGTGCGGCAGCGTAGTTACTTCATAAAAGGAAAATTTGACCAGTTTCAACGTGACATTCCCTTATCAGGATTGGTGCAAGCTTTTCGAGACTTAATTGGGCAACTACTCTCAGAAACTGATGCCCAAATTCAACAATGGAAAGTCAAAATACTGCGGGAATTGGGTACACAAACTCAGGTGATTAGTGATGTTATTCCTGAACTAGAACAGATTATTGGTAAGCAGCCTCCAGTTACAGAAATCTCTGGCAGTGCTGCCCAAAATCGTTTCAATTTATTGTTTCAAAAATTCATCAAAATTTTCACAACTAAAGAACATCCCCTAGTTATCTTTCTCGATGATTTGCAGTGGGCAGATACGGCCTCTTTGAAATTAATTCAGTTATTAATGTGCGAAAGCACGTTGTCTTCTCTTTCAGAAGAGGCAGAACATATGCGGGAAACTAAAGGGAGTTTATTGTTAGTTGGTTCGTATCGAGATAATGAAGTTTCAAAGGCACATCCGCTTTATTTGACACTACAGGAGATTAAAAACGCAAAAGCAGTTATTAATACGATCACTCTTACACCCTTAAATCAAGGCGATTTAAATCATCTAATTGCTGATACTCTCCATTGTCCTGAATTAATTGCTGTTCCTCTGACCCAGATGGTGTTTGCCAAAACTAAAGGCAATCCCTTCTTTTCTGTCCAATTTCTTAAGTCTTTACACGATGACGGGCTAATTGTATTAAATTATGATGTTGGTTATTGGCAGTATGATCTTTCAAAAGTCAAAGAATTAGCTCTCACAGATGATGTAGTAGAATTTATCGCCCTACAAATAGAAAAATTGCCAATATCTACCCAAAAAGTTCTGAAACTGGCTGCCTGTATTGGGAATCAATTTGACTTAAAAACTCTGGCGATCGTCAATGAAAAATCTGTAGTAGATACAGCATCAGATTTGTGGCAAGCATTACTTGATGGGCTAGTTCTACCACAGACTGAAAATTTCAATATTTTTTCAAAAGATAATACTAATCAAGAATTCATTGTTCATGGAATAGAATCTACACAATTTTCAAATTCTAATTTACAGTTACCAAAGTATAAATTCGTACATGACAGAGTACAGCAAGCCGCTTATTCTTTGATTCCTGAAGAACAAAAAAAGCCAATTCACTTAAAAATTGGGCTACTGTTATTGAACAATATTCCAGTTGCAGAACAGGAAGAAAAGATATTTGAGCTTGTCAATCAGTTTAATATCGCAGTAGAATTCATCTCTCCTCAAGCGAAACGAGATGAACTGGCCCAGATGAATCTAATTGCTGGACGTAAAGCTTTAGCTTCAACAGCTTATCCCGCGGCCGTTAAGTATTTAACTACTGGCATCCAATTACTGGCAGGTAATAGCTGGGAGACAAAACATCATCTTACCCTGGCTTTATATGAGACTGCGACAGAGGCAGCATACCTAGCTGGCAACTTTGAACAGATGGAGGAATTGGCGGAGGTGGTGTTGGTACGTAAAACACTGCTAGAAAAAGTGAAAGTTTATGAAGTCAAAATCCAGGCTTATGGGGCGCAGAACCAAGCACTGGAGGCTGTGAATACTGCCCTAACCTTTTTGAAACTTTTGGGTGTGGAGTTTCCTCAGAATCCAGGACAGTCTCATATTCAGCTAGCAATGGCGGAATTAGCGTTAAATCTGAACGGCAGGTGCATTGATGACTTAATGAACCTACCGGAGATGACAGATGCCCAGCAGATAGCAGCTATGCGTATCCTATCAGCTGTAACTGCTGTGACCTATTCAGTTACTCCCGAACTATTTCCGCTGATTGTTATTAAACAAATCAACTTATCACTCAAATATGGTAATACTTCCTCGTCTGCTTATGCCTATGTTGCTTACGGAGTAATTCTCTGCGGAGTAGTGGGAGATATTGAATCTGGCTATCAATTTGGCAAATTAGCTTTGAGCCTTTTAGTTAAATCCAATGTTAAAGAAGTTAAAACTAAGATCATGATGGTATTTTATACAGCTATCTGGCATTGGAAAGAGCATACTAGGGAAATATTAAAACCTTTACTTGAGGCTTACTCTGCCGGGCTAGAAACTGGAGATTTAGAACATGCAGCCTATTGTCTTAACAATTATTGCTACTCTACATATTTCATCGGTAAAGAACTGACAGAGTTGGAACGTGAGATGGCAACTTATAGCAATGCCATCAGACAAATCAAGCAAGAAACAATATTTAACTGGAATAGCATATATCAGCAGAGTACTTTAAACTGGCTGGGAAATGTTGTAAATCCCTGTTATTTGATCGGTAAAGCATATAATGAGGGGATAATACAGCCGCTTCATCTTCAAACCAATGATGGCATAGGACTTTTATATTTATATTACAATAAATTACAGTTATGCTACTCATTTCATGAGTTTACTCAAGCGGTTGAAAATGCTGCTTTGGCAGAAAAGTATTTAGATGGTGGAATAGGACAGCTAGTTTTTCCTCTTTTCCATTTTTACGATTCACTGGCTAGACTCGCAGTGTATTCTGAGGCATCCGCTTCTGAACAAAAGCTTATTCTTGATAAAGTACAAGCTAATCAGGAAAAGATGCAAAAATGGGCACATCATGCCCCTATGAATTATTTACACAAATATTATCTTGTAGAAGCTGAACGGCATCGAATTAGAGATCAATATATTGAAGCAATGGAATCGTATGATCATGCTATCTCCCTTGCGAAAAAACATGAGTATATCAACGAAGAAGCTCTTGCTAATGAACTTGCGGCTAAATTTTATCTAGAGTGGGACAAAGATAAGATTGCCCAAACTTACCTAACTGATGCCTACTATAGCTACGTTCGCTGGGGAGCTTTAGCTAAGGTTGACGATTTGGCAAAACGCTATCCCCAATTACTGGCTCCTATATTTCAGCAAGAAAAACTGAGTATCCATTCTAGCGAGGAAAACACTTCTTTTAATAACACATCTATATCATCTTTATCTACCCTGAGTAATCAACAAACCGTTATTGGCTCGAAAACAAGTATTTCTGACTCTCTGGATTTAGCTGCATTCATTAAAGCATCTCAAGCACTCTCTGGGGAAATCGAGCTTGAGCGACTACTTTCTACTTTGATGGAAGTTGTTATGGAAAATGCAGGAGCCTCTAAATGCGCTTTAATTTTAAGCGAAGGTGATAACTTAGCATTAACTGTCACGGCGATTTGTTCAAGTTCAAATTTTGAGCATACATACACTGAGTTTCCATCAACTTGCCTTGAGTCAAGCTATGATGTTCCCATTACTTTGATTAACTATGTTAAACGCTCTAGAGAAATCTTAGTTATTGATGATGCAATGGCTGTTTCTTTTCTAGTAGGTGATAGCTACATTATTAGTGAAAAACCTAAGAGTTTATTGTCTATACCTCTTCTAAATCAAGGTAAATTGATTGGGATTCTTTACCTAGAAAATCATCTGACAACAGGAGCATTTACACGCGATCGCGTAGAAGTTCTTAAACTCCTCACCACTCAAGCAGCAATATCACTAGAGAATGCTATTCTTTATAAAAATTTGGCACAAGCTAAAGAAAGTTTGGAGGAATACAATCATAGCCTGGAAGAAAAAGTCCAGGACAGAACACAGGAACTTAACCACAAAAATCACTGTTTAGAAGAAGCTTTACAGGAATTACAGCGTACTCAGATTCAATTGATTCAAAGTGAAAAAATGTCTTCTTTAGGACAAATGGTTGCGGGAATTGCTCATGAAATAAATAACCCTATTAACTTTATTCATGGCAATATTAATCATGCTGGTGAGTATGTTCAAGACTTGCTAGATTTGATAGTTGTTTATCAGCAGGAATATCCCCTTCCTTCGCCTTTAGTTAAGGAGAAAGCTGAGGAGATTGATATAGATTTCCTAGCAGAAGACTTGCCAAAGATTCTAGATTCAATGAAAGTGGGGAGTTCGCGTATCCGGAATATTGTTTTGGGCTTACGCAACTTTTCTCGCCTAGATGAATCTGAGATGAAGCCTGTAGATGTTCATGAGGGAATAGACAACACTTTAATGATTTTGCAGCACCGACTTAAAGAAAAGAGTAATTTACTGGAAATTGAAGTCATCAAAGAATACGGAAAATTACCGGAAGTTATTTGTTACCCTGGTCAACTAAATCAGGTGTTTATGAATATACTGAGTAATGCGATCGATGCTTTAGAAGATTCATTTGTCATTGCTCATCCATTATTGGGAAATGACAAAGAACAAATAACAAAGGACATAGAGGCGTCAGCAGCTTCTCATAAAGTAGGAAAAATTCATATCTTTACTGAAATCACAGATTCTAATACAGTGATAATTCGGATTGCAGATAATGGTTCTGGTATGACAAAAGCAGTTCAGCAGAAAATCTTTGACCCATTTTTCACCACTAAGTCGGTAGGAAGTGGTACGGGGTTGGGTTTGTCGATTAGCTATCAGATTATTGTGGACAAACACAAGGGTCGTTTAACCTGTGATTCCTCATTAGGAAAGGGGACTGAGTTCGTGATTGAGATCCCGATGCAACAGTCAGATATCTAGACTAGTAACACTTCTTTTAAAATACAAAGTTGGTTAAGTGAAGCGAAACCTAACATTTGGAAGTTTGTCGAGTTTTGTTTTGCTCTACCCAACTGATAATTCTAAAAACCCAGTTTGTTATAACAAACTGGGTGGTTGTTAAGACTCATCACAACAACTCTGACAAGCTACTAGGATACGGGTGTAGTTGTCATATTAACTAAAGACTCTTGACGCGCACGTCGTCCTGTAATTACCATCTTGACTCCACTGGCAGGTCCAAGGGTAAAACCTCGACGCTGAGGTCGCTCTGGACGCTGATCAGCTAGCGCCAAGTTATAGCGTGACAAAACGGTTGCTAATACTAGCTTCATTTCAAATATAGCCAAAGCTTCACCAATACAACGACGCGCACCACCGCCAAAGGGCAGGAATTCATAGGGAGAAAATTGACGTTCAACAAAGCGCTCTGGTTGAAACTCTTTGGGCTGGGGATATAAATCCTCTCGTTGATGAGTGAGATAAATACTGGGAAGCAGTACAGTTCCAGGCTCTAAAGGATGTCCCAATAATTCAACGGGTTCTTGCACTACTCTAGGAAACGAAAACATTGTAACGGGGTGAATTCGCAAGGTTTCATTACAGACAGCTGTGAGATATGGCAGTCGGTAAATGCTCATAGGGTCTGGGGAATCACCGAGAGTGTCCAGTTCTTGGAGTAGTTTTTCATGGACTAAAGGCTTTTGGTGAATCCAGTACAATCCCCAAGCCATTGCCGATGCCGTAGTTTCATAACCGGCAAGTATTAGGGTTATTAACTGATCGCGCAACTCCTGAGCCGTCATCGGTTGGCCTGCTTCATCCCGACATGATATCAGCAAAGAGAGAATATCGATGCGTTCTGGATCAGGTTGTTGCTGACACTCGGCAATTTCAGTATAGAGAAATTGATCAATTTGCTCTCGATTGCGTAGGAACTTCCCCCAAGGACTCCAAGCTCCTAAATCCTGTTGCAAGAATGAGAAAAAGAATAAACTAGAAGTGAAAGGTGACTGAAAAAGCTCTAACAGCAACGGCAATAGTTGTCTAAGTTTTTGAATTTTTTCTCCCTCAGACAAGCCAAAGATAGCCTGTAAAATGACTTGCTGGGATATATCCTGTGTTAGATTACGTGCTAAAAAGGGCTTATTTAGTGGTAACTGACTAAAGATTTTTTCAGACACATTACAGATTAGCTGACCATAGGCTTGCATCCGCTCTCCATGAAAAGAGGGTGTCACCAGTTGTCGTTGACGTTTGTGGCGATCGCCCTCCAGCATCAGGACTGAATAACTCCCCAAAATCGGCTGCAAAATTCCGTTGAGTTCCCCAACGGCTGTAAACTTCTTTCTATCATTAGTTAATATTGCCTGGATTGCTTTGGGATGGTTTACAAAGACTACCGTGTCACCAAAACCGATTATCTTACCAGTAAAAATATCGGGATACTGTTGAGCTGCATTTTCCATATAGCTAACAGGGTCAATAACCCATTGAAGCTTTTGTCGCAATGAAGGAGTTGGCAGAGGATTAGGTAGTTGCATTGAATGTTTCATGATGAAATTTTGCTAATTTACCGCCCTCATCTTTAGAGTAATAAGTGGCTATTGACTTTTTATGTTCAAATCTCAGAACTACAAGCGGCAAAAAATACAAGTAAAATGCGCGACAGTTTCCGACTTTACTTAGAAAATTGCAATTCTTCTAACATTTAATGACCTCTAGCTTTTCAACAGTCTGATAGCGAGTAGATTGAGCACACCAAGCGAGATTGGCACTTATCCAGCTATGCAATCCTGATATATATTTTGCGATTTCAGCATCTTCTTGTTCTCCAAAATTTGGAATAGATGCTTCTAGATTCATCATAGTTAGCACGTCTTGATCGTGGATTTCAGCAGCACGCTTGATTGCTTGTTCCAAAGGCAACTTCTGTTGATAATGCAATACCAATACTAAATTATGAACATCGCCATCTTCCATTTCCCTAAGTGCCGAGAAAATATCATTACCCCAGCAAAGAACCTTATTTGCCATCAGTTTTAGTTCTTTGACAATGTATTGTTCTCGGACAAAATCAGGAATTATTAAATGATCGCAAAATTCAATCAATTCGATAACAGGCTCCACCCCTCCGGCTAATATACGTATCGCCATATAAGTGTCAATATCAGGTACAACTCCCTGTATACGGTTAGTGGCTTCTTCCACACATCCTTGGAAGTAGCCTTTAAAGCTACAGAGAAAGTGATGAAACCATTTTCTATTTCCTCTTTCGAGTATTCTATGTCTTAAGTTACTTAAGGCATAAGCAAGGGGTACATCTTGATTCGTAAGTTCTTCCCCATTTAATATTTCCAAAAATCTATTGTGAAAACCCTTAAGTAGTTCAGGTTGTTTTCCTAAATCTGACAAATCGCATTGGTCATCCCAAATAAATAACCAACTCAATAAGTCATTTGCAATCTTAAGTTCTTCAAGCTGACAGGAAGGATAAGTACCTGCGGCTAGTAAAAAGAATTTTGCCTTATAGAAACGCTGATAAGACGATTCATGTGCCAGAAGGTTAAAGCGTAGCACCCATTCAAAAGCATACTCTTCCAAAACATCTACATGCTTATTTATCTGAGTTGAAAATGGGCAGTATAAATCAGGAATACTTGTTTGTTTCATATCAGTAGTCTTCATGAAGTTATTAATAATTTAGGAAATATAGGTTTTAAATTTAATTCCTATTCACATCACGCTTGCACAGCCAGCAAACTAGCTTTACATTAATAGTGGTGAAATTTTAAGGTGTGTAAATATTTCCCAGCTAATCAGCAATTATTCATTATATTTTTTAAAAACATATCCGAGAATATATGGATTTCACATTCTCTAAAAAAGACGTTCATATATATTTATGCTCATCATAAATACAGATTACAAACTTCCAAAACTAGTATTAAACATCAGTAAAATTATACTGAAATAACACTAACCTTATAAAAAGACAAGGGTAATAATGACTAATTTTAGAGCGATCGCCTTATGAAAGAGGATATTCAACTCTAGTGAAAGTGAAGATTGGTGGTAAATTTCCATCGTGTAGCGATCGCCCCCGTGGTCGCATAGAGCAATTTAGTGTGAAAATGTTGCTGTTGTCAGACTTTTTGGGAACTATAGGATTGTCAGACGAGAAAATTATCAGTCAGCCTGCGAACAAAATAGAGGTGACTTAGCTGCGATCGCGGGGCTAAATAGTAAACAAGTCATAAGGAGTCAGATTAATTTAAATACAATGACTTATAAGCCAGACATACCAATGCTTTATGTACCAAAAGATAGTTTAATTCTAGTAGTTGATGACACTACTACAAATTTAGAAATTGTCTTTGATGTATTAACTACTGTAGGTTTTGAAGTTACTACAGAGCATGATGGAGAAAGGGCACTTAAACAGGCTGAATATCTACTGCCTGATTTAATTTTATTAGATGTGATGATGCCAGGAATAGACGGATTTGAAACCTGTAAAAGGCTGAAACAAAATTTAGCTACTTGTGATATACCAGTAATTTTTATGACGGCAAATTCTGATACTGATAGTAAAGTAAAGGGTCTAAATATAGGGGCAGTTGATTATATCACTAAGCCCTTTCATGAAGAAGAATTATTAGCTAGAATTAAAACCCATCTTCAATTACGAAATCTCACAAAAACTTTAGAAAAGCGAGTTTCAGAAAGGACAGCAGCGTTGTCTAGGGCATTAAAAGACCTACAAGATTCTCAACTTCAGCTTGTACAGACAGAAAAAATGTCTGCCCTTGGTCAATTAGTAGCAGGTGTTGCTCATGAAATTAATAATCCAGTTGGTTTTATTCATGGCAATCTTGGACATGCTTCAGTATATTTCCAAGATATGGTTAACATTATTAGTCTCTATCAGCAGTACTATCCTCATCCGGTTCCAGAAATTCAAGAGGAAATTGCAGCGATAGATTTGAAATATATGCTTGCTGATCTACCTAATTTAATTTCCTCGATGAAAGAGGGAGTTCAGCGCATTCGCAATATTAGTACCAGTCTGAGAACCTTTTCTCGGTCAGATAGCGATCGCAAGGTTTATTGCAACATTCATGATGGTATAGACAGCACCATCATGATCCTCAAACATCGCTTAAAGGCATCCGAGGATCGTCCTGATATTCAAGTAATTAAAGATTACGATAATTTGCCAGAACTAGAATGTTTTATCGGACAACTAAATCAGGTATTTATGAATTTATTAGCTAATGCTATTGATGCTTTAGAGGAGTCTAATGTAGGACGCACCTATATTGAAATTGAAGCAAATCCCAATCAAGTTTTGATTCAAACTTCCCTCACTGAAGATAAAAATCATATATTGATTCGGATTCAAGATAATGGCGTGGGAATGTCAACTGATGTCCAGCAAAAAATCTTTGATCATTTATTCACTACCAAGCCTGTGGGTCAAGGTACAGGATTAGGATTATCAATTGCCCATCAAATTGTTGTCGAAAAACATGGAGGAACTCTAGAGGTAAATTCAACACTAGGACAAGGTTCAGAGTTCATTATTAAGCTTCCCATTTAGGGATCATAGCAAATTGCGTTCATCAACATAATAGGTAAATTTATGTTTAAGGCAGTAGTAGGCCACAGTAACGATCCAGATTCTCTATCCGCAGTTGAAGAAGTTATTGAGCAATGTTCCAGTTCTCTTGCAGGAGATATACCAAAAGCTGGAATTCTTTTTGCTGCAATTGATTTTGAACATTCTCTCATTTTGCAGCAAATTTATCAGGCTTATCCAGGGATTGAGTTGATTGGTGGAACAACAGATGGAGAAATTTCTTCAGTCTTAGAGTTTCAGCAGGACTCAATCACCTTGATGTTGTTCTGCTCAGACGAAGTTGAAATTTATGCAGGAGTTGGACGCAAAGTTTCAGCTGATCCAATTACTGCAACTAAACAAGCTGTAGAGCAAGCAAAAGCAAAAAGTACTGCACCTCCAAAGCTATGCTTAACTCATCCAGAGAGCCTCACAACTAGTGGTGTGTCTATATTGAATGGCTTAAAGCTAGCTCTTGGACAACATGTGCCGATATTTGGTGGTTTGGCAGCCGATCAGTCAAGATACCAAAATACATATCAATTTTTTCAAACAGAAGTATTAAGTGATTCTGTACCAATTCTGCTTTTTTCCGGCACAATATTCTTTTCTCACGGGATTGCAAGTGGTTGGCATCCCATCGGTCAAATAAGCAAAGTAACTAAGGTAGATAAGAATATAGTCTATGAAATAGATGGTAAACCAGCTTTAGATTTTTATCAAAATTATCTAGGTTTGCTTCCTCCTTCAATGGAATATCCGCTAGCAGTGTTTGCTCAGAATGGAGACAATTTTTATATAAGGGCACCTATTGCTTACAACCAAGAATCTGGTAGCATAACCTTTTTTGGAGATATTCCCGACCAAGCAATTATTCAAATTTCAGAAGCAGCTTATGAAGATATTCTAGCAGCTTCCAAAGCTTCATTCATGAGTGCCTTAGATAATTATCCAGGTGCAGAACCCAGTGCTGTTGTGTTTTTTTCATGTGTAGCTCGTCGGCAAATACTTGGTACTAGGGCACAAGAAGAGTACCAGAATACAAAACTTTGTATGGCTAAATATTTTCCTGCTTGTGGATTTTATTCTTATGGAGAGATTGCTCCTATAGATCGAATTAGTCAGACGCAATTTCACAATGAAACTTTTGTAACTTTAATTTTGGGAACTCGGTAAAAACTGATGGAAATGGGGGATTATCAACAAGAAATTAAGGAACTAAAAAAAGCCAATAGAATTCTCCAAAAGCAATTGGAACGTTCTGAATCTGATCGGATAAAACTTGAAGATGTAAATAACAAGAAAGAATGTTTGCTCAGAAAAGTAATTGATGAGTTAAAAGAATATCAAAACAAGTTAGAAGACAGAAGTCATGAACTAGAAATGATGCTTCTTAATCTTCAGATAATGCAAAATAAGATGTCTACTCTGGGAAGTCTTGTCGCAGATGTAGCTCATGAAATTAATAATCCAGTTGGCTTTATAGCAGGTAATCTGACTCCGGCTAAAGAGTACATTCAGAATTTATTACATCTCATCGACCTTTATCAGCAAACCTATCCCAAGGCATCTCAAGAAATTCAAGAAACAATCCAAGTGATTGATCTGGAGTATGTGCGCGAGGATCTACCTAAACTGATTTCCTCAATGAGAGAAGGCACAGATCGCATTTCCAACATTAGCAATAGCTTGCGAACTTTCTCTAGAGCAGATACAGAACAAAAAGTTATTTTTGATATTCATGAAGGCATGAATAATACTCTCCTCATTCTCAAGCACCGTTTGAAAGCTAATAAGATTCGTCCTGCTATTCAAATAGTTAAAGATTACGGCAATTTCCCTCCAGTAAAATGCTTTCCAGGACAACTGAATCAGGTATTTATGAATCTATTGGCAAATGCCATTGATGCTTTAGAAGAATCTAATTCTGGACTGAGCTTTAATGAGATTAAGGCAAATCCCAATCAAATCACAATTCATACTGACCTAATTGAAGATATAAATCACGTATTGATTCGGGTTAAAGATAATGGTGTGGGAATATCGCCTGATGTTCAGCTTAAAATGTTTGATAATTTATTTACAACCAAACCTGTGGGAAAAGGAACAGGATTAGGATTATCAATTGCTTATCAAATAATTGTCCAAAAACATAAAGGAACTTTAGAAGTAAATTCTGTGTTAGGAGCAGGTTCTGAGTTTATAATTACCATTCCAATTTCTTGAAATAGCAAATATAGTAATTACTCAAATTAATATTCTGAAAAATAAATGTTCAATTTGGTAGCAGGTCATGATGATTGAATAATTCATGGTTTATAATTCGTAATTACTTACGGTTTAAAAGCAACAAGTCTATTTATGGAAAACAGGAAAATTTTATCCTGATTATGAGCAAGCAGATTTATGTATGGGTTAACAATACAATAAGTAGTTAAACAAAATTAATTACAAAAAGTTAAGAGATGAAACCCTTGTCCAGACTAAAAACTCATGTGTAAATAATTGTTAGCGATTACTTATACTTGGTATTAGTGATATTTTGCCCCAGAAGATCCTCAAAACCCGTTTTTAAGGAGACTTAATTCCCTCCTTTTTAAGGAGGGTTAGGGAGCATCAAGCCTTAACCCAAAAGCATATTGGGTGATGGGAACATAAGCTAGAAAAGACTTTGCAAAATCTGGAACTGTCGTAACAAGAAAGTTCAGAATTTGTGATGACTATTACATTACTATTTATTAAAAACAAAAGTAAACATCAAATTTTCTAAAGAAAAAGATTAAGCAGTTACTTTGGAGGCATTTTGGGGAACTCTATAACTGTAGTTCAAGATTGTGTCCTCAAAATTTATGACCAATGCACTTAACCACTCAATAGCTACACTTAATCTTCCTTTAGAACGCGATATATTTTTACGTACATTAATCAGAGAGTTATCTGGCACTTTGCAGGACGTAGTTGGCTTAGAAGAAGCTTCTGGATTTATTAGCGTAGTTGGTCAAAGGATGGCTAGGCAGCTCAACCAAGATTACAAATCTGCCCTGGAAGTTTCCAACCTTTCTCGTAAGCAGGTCGCTGATGTCTTGATTGACTTAAAAAAACGAATTCAAGGTGATTTTTATGTCATTGAGCAGGATGATGAAAAAATTGTCTTTGGCAACCGCGTTTGCCCATTTGGCGAAAAAGTGCTTAATCGCCCTGCCATGTGTATGATGACCTCAAATGTCTTTGGGACGATCGCAGCTAATAATCTGGGATATGCGAAAGTAGAATTGCAAGAAACCATAGCACAGGGTGCTTCTGGATGTAGAGTTATTGTTTACTTAAAATTTACAGAAGAGGCAGAAGATGCAGAAGGTAGAGAATACTTTAGAGGACTAGAATCTGTATAAACTCTTCACCACCAAAATAACTTCGGGATATAAGTTTAGTGCAGATATGTAAAGTAGAGTCGAACCTTGAAATTGGAAGCCCCATGACTCCTGAACAATTTCTTGAACTGGCCAAAGTTTTACCAGAACCTTTACTCCTGGTAAGTGGAGAGGGTCAGTTGTTAGCTACCAATCAACCAGTAGCAGATATGCTAGGTTTACGCCGTCAGGAACTGCGCGGAAGAATGCTCTTTGAAATTGTAACTGAGTCTACCAACGATATTGTCAGGTATCTGCAAGCTTGTTCAAGTAGTAGGGCAATGGTTCTTGGCTCCTTGACTTTACGAAAGAATGATGGACAAACGTTAATATGTCGTAGCCAAGGAGCCGTTATTCAACCTTGGTCTCCTGAATCTTCAGCTTTAATTCTCTTACGCTTGGAAAATAGAACTCTGACCAGCAGTAATTTCGTTCTTCTAAACGAAAAAATCGATGAGTTAGCAAAAGAAGTTCAAAGACGAAAACAAGCAGAGGAAGCGCTTTGGAAAGCGAATCAAGAGCTAGAAATTCGGGTTGAGGAACGTACAACTGCTTTACAAGAAACACTAAACGAACTACAACTTACCCAAACTCAGCTTATCCAAGCTGAGAAAATGTCTAGTTTAGGTCAGATGGTAGCTGGTATTGCCCATGAAATTAATAATCCCGTGAGTTTTATTTATGGCAACCTTCATCACGCCCATAAATATACTCAAGATTTACTGAAATTGGTGCAAATTTATCAACAACTTTGTCCAAATACTCCTCTTGAAATCCAAGAGCAAGTAGAAGAAATAGACTTAGATTTTCTGATTCAAGATATAACTAAACTTTTCCAGTCCATGAAAGTGGGAACAGAACGCATTCAGGAAATTGTTAAATCACTACGTAACTTTTCCAGACTTGATGAAGCAGAACTTAAGCAAGTCAATATCCATGAAGGAATTGATAGTACTTTAATGATTTTGGAGCATCGCCTTCAAGCTAGGCATGAGTACCCAGAAATCAAAGTCATCAAAAAATATAGTCAACTGCCGAATGTAACTTGCTATCCTGGCCAACTTAATCAAGTTTTTATGAATATTCTTGCTAATGCGATCGATTCATTGGAGGCATCGGTAAATCCACAAACAACTGACAATCAAAAACTGATAAATAATAATCCCCAAATTCAAATTAAAACTGAGCTAATCGATGAAAAATGGATAACGGTTACTATTGCTGATAATGGTTTGGGGATAAATGAACAAGTTCGCTCAAAGCTATTTGATCCATTTTTTACCACTAAATCTGTGGGCAAAGGTACTGGACTAGGACTATCTATAAGCTATCAAATTATAGTTGAAAAACATAACGGAGAACTTAGTTGTTTTTCTGTTCCAGGAAAAGGTGCAGAATTTGTGATTAAGATACCTATTAACTCAGTCTCATATTTAAGTGAAAAGATATGACAAACGCCTGTCTGCTAATTAGCAAACAGGCGTGTATTTGAGTACAAAGTTTGGTTGAGAATCGGTTAAATCTTAGCAGTAGAATCAACTGAGGGTTGAGACTGACTAACCGAATCTAACTTTGGCAAAAGCAGTAGATTTTGTGCTTTTACATTACTGTTGATTGTTGCTTGCAAAAATGGTGTGTGGGAGATGGAATTATTAGCCAATGTAAACAGTGGATTTGACAAAATCCCTGCTATAGAAGTGGCAATCAATGTTACCACCAACCCGACTTGCAAAGGTCTTAGCCCAGGCAAATCCCAACGCACTTGTGGATAATTCTTCACCGCGTCGGACATTTCATGGGGTTCTTTGACTACCATCATCTTAACTACGCGAATGTAGTAATAGATCGAGACGACGCTAGTAACTAAGCCTAGCAAGACTAACCAATAAAGTCCTGCTTGCCAACCAGCCCAAAATAAGTAAATCTTGCCGAAAAATCCAGCTAATGGTGGAATACCACCCAAGGAAAGCAGGGAGATACTCAACGCCAGTGTTAGGAGTGGGTCTTTTTGATATAAACCAGAGTATTCGGCAATCTGGTCAGTTCCCGTCCGTAGTGAGAACAGGATGATGCAGGTAAAGCCGCACAGGTTCATGAACAGATAAACCAGTAGGTAAAATATCATACTGGCATACCCTGCCTGTGTACCAGCAATTAAGCCAATCATCACAAACCCAGCTTGGGCAATGGATGAATAAGCTAGCATCCGTTTCATGCTGGTTTGAGCTAGGGCGACTACGTTACCCAAAATCATGCTGAGAACGGCTAGAGCCGTGAAGACAAACCTCCACTCGTCAGCAACAAGAGGGAAGGCTGTTGTCAGCAAGCGGATGGCTAGGGCAAACCCAGCTGCTTTGGAACCGACAGATAAAAAGGCGATAACTGGGGTGGGAGCGCCTTCGTAAACGTCTGGTGTCCACTGGTGGAAGGGTGCAGCGGAGATTTTGAAGCCAATACCCGCGATCGCAAAAACCAGGGCAATCACTAAACCTAAAGATTGTCCTACTTTCGCTGTGGCAATGCCATTTGCGATCGCACTTAGTTCGGTTTGTCCTCCCGATAGTCCATACAGCAGTGATACACCGTACAAAAATATTGCTGTACTGGAAGCTCCAATTAACAAGTATTTCAGCGCCGCTTCATTGGAGCGGGGGTCACGCTTGGTATAACCTGTCAACAAGTAAGAGGAGATACTCAGGGTTTCTAGGGAGATGAAAATCATCACCAACTCACTAGCCCCGGATAAAAACATCCCTCCTAAAGTAGCACTCAGCAAAATAGCGATGAATTCGGCTAAAGCAGTGCCGCTCTGCTCAACGTAGCGAATTGACATCAGTATAGTGGCGATCGCAGACAAGGCAATAATACCGCGAAAGACGATACTCAGGTCATCACTGTTAAAGCTACCGGTAAAACCGATGGGATTAGGAGAGTCCCATTGAAAATATAGGGCGACAATCGAAGCAAATAAACCTGCGATCGCTAGATATCCAATCCAGCGTGCGGATGTACGCCCCAAAATCAAATCAACAATCAAAACCCCCAAGAGGGTGAGAATAACAATCCCCTCTGGCAAAATCGTTCCAGCGTTTAGCTGGGATGCAATATTAGCAAAATCCATGAGATGTATAGGTTTTGGGGATTAGACATTAAGGCTAACTCTGTTCACTCTAGCAAGTTTTCTAATCCTCGGACTAGCTCTTTTAACAAGAGCTTAACAGCTTGAGTGCAGATGGGGAACGCACCAATTTCACTGGCTTACCAGCAGTTGTCTCAGTATCTAGGAATTCACCTAACAGCTTTCCTACCTCGTCTTTCAGGCGCGATCTTCAGCGAATATCATAAATAATTATGCTGCAACGAGTGCGTGCCGTAGGCGATCGCCACGTACAAAAAGCTTATAAAACTAATAAGGGCACAGCATTGCTGTGCCCGGACAATATTCATAGCTCCTAAATTTATTTAAAAATCGACGGATGGGAGTTTGCCTTGTAACGACTGAAATTTAGACTGAACACAGTTGGCACAATTGCAACCAAGTTGATCAATAATCGGATTAGATGTTTGAATCAAATGTAGTGTTGCCAGATCAGGAATTTGTTGTATAGATACTACCGTCATAATTTGGGTATCATCAGCAGATTTCAGGCTGGATGCGTGTGCTGGATTGACTACCAGCAGCATGGATACCAAAAATGCGGGACAGGCAAGTAAAATAAGTTTGACTATGTTCATAATTTACACAAAGATACCTTTGCTGATACAGCATAGCTAATAAATTGACCACCTTCAACTTTAATAATTCGTAATTCGTAATTCGTAGTTCGTAATTGTTGGGTTTAATTACCCTTCTTCCAAAAGGATAGGCGAACGCCAACATCTATAAGTGGCGCTTTAAGTGGCGCTTTTTTTCGGTCTGCGTATAAATACTTTGATGTAATAGTCTTTAATTACGAATTACGAATTACGAATTACGAATTATTTTAACTGCGCCCGAATCCTTGACCTCGCAAAACCTTTGACCATACAAGTAATTCGCCCTGTTCACCGCCTGCGGCCAGTAACTTGCCTTGGGGATGCCAAGCTAGGGTGGAAAATCCTGCTGAGACACCTGTGATAATTTGGGATACTTCCTTGGCTTTGTTCCACAAACACAACCAGCCATCAGCAGCAACAGAAGCGAGAAGGAAGCTTTTAGGTGCAAAGGCGATCGCATTAATCACACCCACATGATTTGTTAATACTCGCGCTTCCCAACCTAAAGTGTCATCCTCTAGCTTTTCCCACACCACAATACCTTCAACGCTAGAAGATGCCAGTATTGGCGCACCCACTTTTGTAGTAGCTTCTGACCATGCCAATTGGCGAATTTTACCAGGGAAGCCACGCATTACCCAAGGGTCGGGGTTGTTCCATTCTAAAACGGTGACACTACGATCCATGTTTCCAGAAGCCAGGAATTTGCCATCGGGCGACCAAGCCATCGCTACACTAACAGTAGTCATATCTAGGTTGTATGGTTCTTCATCCCAGTTTTGACTATGCCAAATTTTGACTCCCTTATAACCACTAATGGCTAAGTATTGTCCGTCAATGCGCCAATCTATACCCAATACTGAAGAGTTGTCGAAATTCAGTGTCACGACAATTTCACGAGTATCTGCATCCCAAACTTGGACGTAACGCCCCAAACTAAAAGCCAGTTGGTTACTGGTGTAATTCCAAGCTAGTTTGTCAACCCATGCGGGGGCATTTTCCAAGGTGGCGATTAATTCGGTATCGTGCCAAATTTTCACCTGTCCATCTTGTCCACCAACGGCTAAAAATTTTCCATCTGGTGAAAATGCGAGACAGTCTACTGATTTACCGTTACCAGTTTGTAAAGTTGTGAGTTCGCCATCATTCCACAAAACTACTTCCCCGGCGGCGGAAGTTGCTGCTAAAGTTTTACCTTGTGGCGACCAAGCGATCGCAGTTACATAATCTGAAAGTGTCCCCGAATAGTGTTGTTCAAATTCCTTAGATTTGCTGGTTGTGGTGTTCATAGTTATGTAGAGAAGTTAGGAGTTAGGAGTTAGGAGTTAGAAGTTAGGAGTTAGGAATTTTTAACTCATCACTCATAACTCCTAACTCGCTTTTTAAGCTAGACAAGCAAGAAAATCTTGCTTGAGTTGGGCTGCATCAAGGTTACGGCCGATGAATACTAGTTCGTTTTTGGGGGTTTCACTTGGTTTCCAGGGGCGATCGGGTTTGCCATCGAATATCATGTGTACTCCCTGGAATACAAATCGATTATCTTCTCCAGCAATATTTAAAATGCCTTTCATCCGAAAGATATCTGGGCCTTGGGTACGCAGTAATTCTGAAAGCCAAGTGTTTAATTTTTCTCCATCGACAGCACCCGCTTCTACTAAAGCCACAGAAAAGACGCTTTCATCGTGTACGTGGGCATCTTCGCCTAAGAAATCTGGATCAATTTCTAATGCGCGGTCTAAATCAAAGGCTTTTACACCTAATAAAGCATCCATTCCTAGTTCAGAATTGCGGGTACGGTGGATTTTTGCGATCGCATTCATCGCCCGAATCCGTTTTTCTAATTCATCTAACTCTTCTGGCGCTACCAAATCTGTTTTATTAAGTAAAATTACATCGGCAAAAGCAATCTGTTCTTGTGCTTCGTCGGCATCCCAGTGCTGCCAAATATGCTTGGCATCTACGACTGTCACCACCGCATCTAAAGACAATTGGCTTTGCAAGTCTTCATCAACAAAAAATGTCTGAATCACTGGTGCAGGATCGGCTAATCCAGTCGTTTCAATTACTAAATGGTCAAATTTATCGCGCCGCTTCATCAAGTTGCCAATGATGCGAATTAAATCGCCGCGTACTGTACAACAGATACAGCCATTGTTCATTTCAAATATTTCTTCATCTGCATCGATAATCAATTGATTATCAATACCCACTTCCCCAAATTCATTGACAATCACAGCAACTTTTTTGCCGTGTTCGTAGGTGAGGATGTGATTGAGTAGAGTCGTTTTACCTGCTCCCAAATAGCCAGTCAGAACAGTAACGGGAACTGAATTATTGATTACGTCAGCCACCATACTCTAAATTCCTCTTGTCTCACCTTATGGATAATCATTATCGCCTATGATAAATCTTTTTATATTTTTGTGCGAACTTGCTGTTATTTTGAGTTTCAGCAAAATAATCACATAATTTTCTCACCAAATATTTTCTTTTATGCATCTGTAATAAGTAATAAATATCCGCAAGTTGGCGTAGCTGGTAGGAATATCCCAACTAACCCTCCAGGAAGTTGCAGGTTAGTACATTGACAGTACCAAGAAAATTATGATAATCATTATCGCATAGGGAAATTATAGTTTGATGGAGAAGTGTGGTGGTTTCAAGAAACACTGCCTGCTCGAAAAAGCAAGTAACTCAAACAGGGCAAGCATCTGCGTCTATTGCAATCAGCTTTTTAGTTGTTGCACCACTGGTTTTATCTACCGCTTTAGCCCCAGCACAAGCAGATGATACTCATAATCATTCGGATGAAACCAGCTTTTACGTTGGGTTAGATGGTTTGGAGGCTATCTCTACAGGGACATACGCAGGATTGGAAAACCCCAACTACAATCGTTTGACCCTTCTGTTTGCACACAGGAATGAAGAAACGCCGGAATCTAGCCATTTCCACGGCATTGGTACTTATAGCTACTCTGGTTCTTTAGATAACCCAACTATTAACCCAACCAATACAAATAACCGAATTCCTGAGTCTTACTCAGAACAACCGCCGCTAACATTGTTACCTGGCACAGGGTTTTATACTGGTCGCTTGATTAGTACTCCAACAGATAAGGAATATAGCAATCTGACAATAGAACCTATAGCGTCTCTAAAAACTTCAAAAGAATTAGACAACCAGTATTTGTTCAATAGCTCTAATGGTCGTTGGCAGTCGTCTCTTGAGGGTGCAAATATTGGTTTACAATTAGCGTCAATTAGCAGTGGATTGAATATTGGCGATTCAGCAGGCGTTGATATTGTCAAGTCAGTCGGCGATATCTACACAATCGGCAGTGGTGATAATTTTTCGTTCACCCCTACTTTTTGGACTGATGCTGCTGCACCACTGGGAACTTATTCTGCATCATTCAAATTAGTGGATTTAGGCAATGGCAATAACCCCATTCCCTTTAAAGAGTCTGGCACTTTCAATTTTGATTTTGAAGTCAAGGCAGTCCCTGAGTCATCAACTGTTCTTGGTCTTGGTATAGTCGGTCTACTAGCGCTTTCTCTTTCTCGCTTGCAAAAACTTACTCGCAGTAGCTTGAACTAATCTTAAATTTCGCACCAAGGCGCAAAATGATCTTTGCATCTTGGTGCGAGGATTTAATTTTCTGGGGAAAACAAAAAATCTTGAACTGCTTCTAAAACAACTGCTGGGTATTCTTCATGCAGTCCCAGAGAACCAGGAATGACAACGCTTCTGACTCCTGGTAAGGCTACCAAAGCGTTCATTTCTTCTCGTGATTTGGGGGGGCTGGATTCTCCAATTACTACCATGAGCGGTACGGTTAGAGACTTTACAAGTTCCAGAAAATCAGATTGTTCGTGTACAGCATCGAGATTACCAGTTACAAAGGCAGCAGATGCAAATCGCGCTCCTGGTTGTTGAGTCGTGTGCCACTTCTTCTCAATGAAACTGGGTGTAATTTTAGCCGCGTCAGTAAAGACATGACGGCGATACATAAAACTTAAGAAAGATTGGGTAGTGTTGAGTTTGTAGAGAGCTTGACCAAGTATAGGCGATCGCACCAATTCTCTCACCATGCCAGCTATTTGCTGACTTGCGCCCATTGTCGGCAAAGGCCCACGCCAAGTAGGAGCTAACAACACAATCTTTGAGAAAGCAGCAGGTTGTTTGACAGCTAATTGTAAAACGTAACTAGCAGCATGACCAGCCGCCACCACAGTAATGGGAGTATTAAAAACAGCTTTGACAAAATCTTCCAGAAATTGCTGATAAATTTCCGGTCGATAATTCAAACTAGGGCGAGAAGATTCACCAAAACCTGGCCAGTCTACGGCTACAACTTGAAAATTGGGAGCTAGTAACTTAGCAAGTTCGCCCATTTCCAAGCGAGTCGAAACACTGCTGAAAGCTGGTAGTAGCAATAGCGGTGAACCTTTACCGAGGGTTTCATAAACAACGCGCAATTGCTGATTTTCAAAATTCCAGAGATATTCTTGAACTACTCCACCAAAAGCAACAGCACCAGAGGTAGATAATAGATTGGTTGACATAAGACTAAATTTTGGTAGTTGTACGTTTTTTGTCATTTGTCAGTTGTCCTTTGTCCTTTGCAAATGACCAATGACTAATGACTAATGACAAATGACCAATAACCAAGTTTAGTTAGGCAAATCTAACTTACATTCCAATGCTTTTTTTTGCATGGTTTTAAAAATGTTGTAAAACCCATTAGCACGGGAAGGTGTCAGACTAACGTTTAAACCTGTTTGTTGAATAAAATCTGGGGTAAGTTGCACAATCTCAGTTGGCGTTAGTCCATGCAATCCTTCAACCAGAAGCCCTACTAATCCTTTAGTTAACTGGGAATCGGAATCGCCCTGAAATACAACCTTACCGTCATCCAAAGCTGCGGTGATATAAACTTGAGATACGCAACCAGGAACTTTATTTTCAGGTAATTTATCAGCTTCTGGGAACTCATTGAGCTTCTGAGCATACCAGATTAGCTGTTCGTAGCGTCGCTTCGGTTCGGAAGCGCGTTGAAAGCGCTGGACAATTTTAGCGAGCGCAGGTGGCAAAGAATCTAGAGTTGAAGACATAACAGAAGCTGCAAACGATCGGTATCTCCTTGAGTGTAGATTATCTTTGGAGCGATGCCTACGGCGGGCTGCGCCTACGCGCCTCTAGTTCTCTTGGCAGTATGAAGCTTGCCATTACTGAATATAATTTATCAAATCCAGATAATTCCTGCGATCGCATTGATATTTGCTTAGGTTTTTCAATGCGCCTAATCACAAAACTTAATTTTTTTATAAGTAAGCTTTGATAGCAACTCTATATCAGTTACTAGTGTATCAGTATATACTTATTGCTATTGCGTAAGTATCGGGAATGCGTGAAATTTATGTGTCGTTTGATTTTACTATGCGATGCCTAGGTTGGGCTGCGGCTACGCAATTACAAAATTAGCTGCAAGTTGTTTTTAATCTAGCAGCTAGGTGATAATCAACAATAATTAAAAATTAAAAATCAAAAAAAAATTCTGATTTTTAATTTTTAATCTCTTTCCCTTAGGGACTAATTCGTAGTTTGTGCAGCTAGCATCTGCTTCAGCTTTTCTAATTCCGAAGCCCAACGAGGATCTGGACGAATAGCGTCTGAATCGGTAGTTGTGGTGCTGTTTTCACGAGAACCTCCACCTCCACCACCGCCACGACGAGGCTTCTTAGAGCTTTTCTCGCGACGGCTACCTTCTCTATTAGGGGTAGGAGTGGGAGTACTACTAGCAAGAGTAACCGGTTTAGGTGCTTGCTCGTCGCCTTCTTCACCCTTTGTCCGAGGTAATGCTTTCTCTAGCTTAATCGGAGTGTCTTTGAACATCTGACCATTGTATTTTTCAATGATTTCGTCAGCTTGTTCGTCGTTGTTGACTGTCAGAAAACCAAAACCACGGCATTTGCCAGTTTTACGGTCTTTAATTAATTTAGTAGTTACAGCATCACCTTCTGCTGCAAAAACTGCTTGCAGATCCTGACGATCTATTTCTTCTTTAGGCAAATTACCTATATATAGGCGAATGGACATGAACTATACCTCCAGAGTTAAATGAACATGGCAAGGCAAGAAAACAATCACTTGGCTTTGGCTTTTAATTAAATAGATGCTATTGACCAAGACTGCCATCAACCAATTTTTTTGCTCGAAACTGTTAACCTATACAACAATACAGTTTTTCGTCGGGATCAAGCTTGTTTAATCCAAAGGCCCACTCTATGGTGAGCTAATAACACCTTAATTCTAAGAATTGTAAATTTAATAGCCTATTGCCTGCTAAAGTACACGCTTTTTTCCATGCCCTTTTTCGCAGAATCAAATACCATTCCTTACATTACCACGGTATTTTCTACGTAGCTAGTTTAGCGCATACATTTCCGACATTAGTATTATTGCATCGTAACATAAAACACATTTTTTTATTCAAGGGAGCATATTTTGAAACAAAAACCAGCCAGTGGCTGGTTATTTTCCTGCTGTGTTGGGAGGATAAAAAGGTATGGAGCGGGGGAAAAGCATCCAGATTTATAACTAAGCTGTAGTGCTGAGTTATATTGGCTGCTATTGTTTGTGTAAATAAATGTAACACTTTGAAAGAAAACCTGCAACTTTTGTTTACATTACGATTTTTCCTTTGTCAATCGTTTATTGTCTCCTGACTAATGACTAACCAGTGAGAAAAACATATGCGCCCCAAGCCTGTGCTGCAACTGCCAAAAAAGTAGACCAAATTGGATGCGGGCTATGAATCGTCTTACCACTTTGAGTTTCCAGAGTTTGGATATCGATCCAAGGTGTTGCTCCTCGCCGGAACCAACCTGTAACGATAATTTGCCTACCAATTAGATCCTGGTGATTGACTGACTGTCCTAGCCAAGAAACATGGTGTAATTTCACTAAACCTGCACTGGACTGGAGAATTAAATCTTGCGCTAGGGAGTTGCTAGTGCCTTGACGACCTAACAATTTGCCTACAAGACGCACACTGACGCTATCAATGGGTAAGGTAGAAGGATCAGATAACAGGTTGGGTAGGTAGTCGTCAGTTTGTACGGTGGTAGGTTTAATATCGGGGAAGAAAGAATTAATCCGCATCACAGTACCGATGCTAAAGCCAATCAGAAGGCAGCCTGTAATAAAAGACCAATCTTCATATATCCACTTTAGATTTAAAAACTTGAGTGTGAATGCTAGTTGCCAGGTTAGCCAGACGAACGATGCAAACAGAACCCCCAGAGGAATTCCCAACCAGGGAGCGATTTGCAACAAGAAAGACTGACGCTTAACCTTTGATGGAACGCTTGCAAAATGTAGTTCGGTGTCTAGATGCCAGTGACGGGCTATTTGACAGAGGCGTTCGATGCGATCGCCCATCAAAGGATGGCTATTGTTAATCGTAAACCATCGGCGATAGGGATTGGCAGTATCCCACTTCAAAAATGATTCAAAAGATAGATTGCTGGCAATAGTGCCCAAAGATAGGCTCTGTTGGTGGCTGACTGGTGTTAGGAGATTTAAGCTTTCTAGTTGCCAACTAGTCTGTTCCTGTTTTTGGATATCAGCTGCAATGCCAATGGCGATTTTGAGTAAAGCGCGAATCAGGGCATTGGGATTACCAGTAATTTCAGATGCGACGCGATCGCTATAATAAAGCCGCAACCGCGACAACCACAATGCAGTTCCAGTCAGCAAACACCAAATTCCATAAATCAGACTCGCCAGAATTGTCACCGGCCAGCGCCAAATTTTCCCTGATATTTTGTCTCCCCACTCTGATACTTGCTGATATAGCTGATGAATTGGTAGTGTTACCAGCAGCAACAAAGACATCACAGCAAAATCCCAGTGAGCAATATGCCCTAACTGCGTGGCGTAAATAGTGGCGATTTCATCATCTGCTAGTTGCTCTAATAGACCTTGACTCACAACAATCCTGGCATTACGTGGTAAACTACCATAGGTCAGGATAATTGGTGCAGCCATTGGTAAAATCCGCAGTTTGGGTAATGGCCAGTGCCGCTGCTGGCAACAACGTTGTAACACCCGAACAGCTTCGCGGCTATGGGCATTCAATACATCTTTGGCAAATTCTCGCTGACCATACAAGTTCGCCAATAGCAGATCCAGCAACCAAGGTGATACTCCGATCAGAATCACCAATACTATTAGCAACAATTTAGTAGGGTCGCGGTATAAGATCTGTAATGGCTCCAGATAAGGTAGTTTGACTAAAGTCTGGTTGATGAATCCAAATGCTAGCTTAAGCATTTCCCGCATCACCCAAAACAGGGCGATGAATGTCCCTGCTGTCAGCAACCGCAAAGGGATTAATTTCGGTTTACGTAGGGGTTGCCATGCTTTGGCGCGTTGTGCTTGTCGCCAATAAATAACACCGAATAATTTAGCTTGGGTGCGGGTCACAGAACCCATGAAACCGCTTAAGGGCACAGATGCAGATGCTAGTGGTGGCGGTGGTGTCGCTACTGTAGCTTTGAGTCTACCTAGTGGTACCATCGGCGGGGTGTCGTCGCTCTTGGTCTCTATGACTTGATCTTTTGTCTGTTCCTCTAATGTAGAAGTTACCGGGGGAGTAACTGGGGGAGAAGCTGGGGTTGAATTATCAAAGGCAACAAATCCAGTTTCTACATTTTTTGATTCTTGATCGCGTTTTTTACGTTTTGTCAGGTGTTCGAGAGCGCGTTTTGCCCACTCTTGAACTTGCGGATTGTTACTCTCAATGAGATTCTGGGAAATAGCGATCGCTTTGGAGGCTTCGCCAATACGTGCATAAGCCATTACTAAACCAACCTGGGCTTGTAAGCTAGCAGTAGCATTACTTTGGCTGCTAGCAATAGGTTCTAGTTGAGCGATCGCTGTTTGGTAATTTCCCTGCTTGAGGGCAACTAAACCAGCCTCCAAAGACGGTTTGGCATGTGAAGGCATACAAATTCTGGCACTCCAATCTCTTCTAGGTGATCCACGTTTGTGCAAAAGCGCGAACCTCGGATGCCGTGGAAATCAACCGCGCCCAAGTTTTGCTTGTCAAGTGAATTATTCCTCCACTGGTTTTTGACTAGAAAATACTGGAGCGATCGCGCTTAATTTTAACTCTGGATGGTCGCCCAGTAACTGTTGACAATTCCATTCATTGCGGAATAGCAACACTGGTCGTTCCATACTGTCTTTAACTGTAGTGGTATTGAATATCCGTCCCACCTTTTCTAATGCTTCCCAACCACCCTCAACCCAACGGGCGACACTGTAGGGCAATAACTCTAATATGGTTTCTACACCATACTCGTTTTGTAAGCGAAATTGCACTACCTCGAATTGCAACTGACCCACCGCAGCCAAAATTGGATCGCGCTTGGCTTCATCAGTTGAATACATAATTTGCACAGCACCTTCTTCTCGCAATTCCGCAATGCCTTTTTGGAATTGTTTCGACTTCGAGGGGTTGGGATTCCTCAGAGACGCAAACAGTTCCGGCGAGAAATACGGAATTCCCTCGTATTCGAGCTTTTGCCCCGTGTAAATTGTATCTCCGATCGCAAAAACACCGGGATTATTCAAACCGATCACATCGCCAGGATAAGCCACATCAATCGATTCTCGCTCTTGGGCAAAGAGTTTTTGCGGGCGAGACAGACGGATGAGTTTACCAATGCGGGCGTGATTCACCATCATATCTTTTTCAAACTTACCAGTGCAGACCCGGATAAATGCGACGCGATCGCGGTGTTTCGGGTCCATGTTCGCTTGCAGTTTGAAGACAAACCCTGAAAATTCCGGGTATGTAGGAGCAACTTCGCCAACACTGCTGTAATGAGAACCGGGTTTAAGGGCATAGTCGAGGAAGTACTTGAGGAATAACTCTACCCCAAAGTTAGTCATGGCGCTACCAAAGAACACAGGCGTCATTTTGCCTTCGTGTACCAACTGCAAATCTAGCTCTGGCCCAACTCCTTCTAACAGTTCTAAATCATTTTTCAGTTGGTAGTAGAGGTCTTTTTCTAGCTGTTCTTCTATTCTCGGATCACCTAACTCGACTATCGTATCACGGGCTTCTCGGCTACCGTGGGCGCTGCGTTCAAACAGGTGAATTTGTTGCATGTGTCGGTCAAAAACACCTTTAAAGCGATCGCCCATACCAATCGGCCAGTTTACCGCATAGGTTTGCAATCCCAGTTCTTGCTCAATTTCATCCAACAGTTCCAGAGGTTCCCTTCCTGGGCGGTCGAGCTTGTTGACAAATGTAAAGATCGGGATACCGCGCAACTTACATACTTCAAACAATTTGCGAGTTTGGGGTTCCAAACCTTTTGCTGCATCAATCAGCATTACTGCATTATCGGCGGCGGCGAGAGTCCGATAAGTATCTTCACTGAAATCTTGGTGTCCGGGAGTGTCTAATAAATTTATTTGACAGTTCCGGTATTCAAATTGCAACACTGTGGAGGTAATAGAAATACCCCGTTGTTGCTCCATCGCCATCCAGTCAGAGGTAGCTTTGCGCTGTGCCCGTCGCGCCTTAACCGCCCCAGCTTCGTGAATAGCACCTCCGTATAGGAGCAGCTTTTCTGTTAGTGTAGTTTTACCCGCATCAGGGTGAGAAATAATCGCAAAGTTGCGGCGAAGTTCAACTGCTTGATGCAGTTCAGACTGAAGTTCAGTTGACATAACTGTATTTGTTTGTAACTTAACTTAATTTTTTTCTATTCTGGCAAGTCTTTTAATCTTAAGACAACGATGCTCGTGATAGGGTCGTAATATAATCAACAATCTAACTAAACTAGGAGAAAGGAATGTACGACACAGACAAGCGAAAGCTTCTATCCGCCTTGTCTCATGGAGCCATTTTTTTCAGCACCACGTTGGTATCTGTAGGTATACCTATAGCCATACTGTTCGTATCTGATGACCCTGTTGTTAAAGAAAACGCCAAAGAATCCATCAATTTCCACTTTAATGTCTGGCTTTATGGAGGAATTCTGGGAGCGCTATTTTTTCTATTAGGTTGGTTAGTGTTACCTCTATTAGTGCTGGGGCCACTAGCAGGTATCGGATATTTGTTGCACTGGGGATTAACAATTTGGGCACTCATCGGAGTTTTCAGCAATCCTGATATACCCTTTCGTTATCCCTACATTTTCCGATTTCTTTAGCACAAATGATGGTATTCGGTAATTTGAATTACCAACATCAGAAAAATTTTTTCCCTATTAGCCAATTTATGTAATTGCTTTGGTGGAATTTGCTATCTATGTTGTTTTTTTTCTAGTCCGTCGGATAGATGCAACCAAGCTGTAAAATACAAAATTGCCCTACAGCTTGATTAAGAGTAGGGCAAAGGACAGTTAAGCACTGTTTGTAGTCTGTCTGACGGCAGGAAAGTTTTAGCCTGCTTTTGTGACGCTTTGTTTTGTGTCCATTTGCGTTGTTTTTCTTCATAAAATTTTATGTTTCCTATACATCGCCCCCGTCGTCTACGTACTCATCCTCAACTGCGGCGGATGGTTCGTGAAACTGTTTTGACAACAAGCGATTTAATCTACCCACTATTTGCCGTACCAGGTGAGGGAATCGCTAATGAGGTGAAATCGATGCCCGGAGTCTACCAACTTTCGGTAGATAAAATTGTCGAAGAGGCAAAAGAAGTTTACGACTTAGGAATTCCTTCCATTATTCTATTTGGTATTCCGGCTGATAAAGATGTGGATGCCACTGGCGCTTGGCATGATTGCGGTATCGTTCAAAAAGCAGCGACTGCGGTAAAAGCAGCAGTGCCAGACTTAATCGTAATTGCTGATACTTGTTTGTGTGAGTACACCAGTCACGGTCATTGTGGTTATCTGCAAGTTGGTGATTTAACAGGACGAGTTTTAAATGACCCAACTCTGGAATTGTTGAAAAAAACGGCTGTTTCTCAAGCGAAAGCCGGTGCCGATATCATCGCGCCTTCGGGAATGATGGATGGTTTTGTCCAGGCAATTCGTGTAGGTTTGGATGAAGCAGGATTTCAAGACACGCCGATTTTGTCTTATGCTGCTAAGTATGCTTCGGGATATTATGGCCCATTTCGGGATGCAGCAGACTCGACACCGCAATTTGGCGACAGAAGGACTTACCAAATGGACCCAGGTAACGCCCGCGAAGCAATTAAAGAGATTGAATTGGATATCGCTGAAGGTGCTGATATGCTCATGGTTAAGCCAGCTTTGGCATACATGGACATTATCTGGCGGGTGAAGGAAGCAAGTAACTTACCAGTTGCGGCTTACAATGTTTCCGGTGAGTATTCGATGGTGAAAGCTGCGTCTCTCAATGGTTGGATTGATGAGGAGCGGGTGGTTTTGGAAACTTTAACTGGATTTAAACGGGCTGGCGCAGACTTGATTTTGACCTACCATGCTAAAGATGCGGCGCGATGGTTAAAGTAGGGTGAGCCATTGAAAAGTAAGGATTTAGAAATCTCACGCAGAGGCACAGAGGCGCAGAGTTGTATTTTTGTGGCTCGACGTGAGATTTTGTGTTTTGACTGTGATTGTATCGCCAGCCTCAAAAAAGAAATTGAGAGTCTCCTCAATCAATACAAAGAACTTGAGCCAAAAATACGTGCTACTAATCCTAAATATGCAGCACTAAAATATCCTGACCTTGTGAAATTAACTCAAATTCATAGCCGCGTTAACTAACTTAACCTCTCAAAAATCTTACCAACCCCTACTAGTAAATCAATTTAATAAAACTATTTTATATTTTCCAGGGGAGCATGAATATGGATATGCAAGCCCTGAGAGAGCATGCAGAACTGAGCCGTGCAGAGATTGCCTTCAGGCTTATATGCAGTTAATAGCTTGCTCAGTGAAGGATTAGTAGATATTTGATTTTGTGTAAAGACTTCAAAAAACCTATAAAATCTAACTTAGGTATGTAGATTTTTTTATTCGCAACTTCTAATGTAGGTTGCGTTGGTTATGTTAGTAACATAATGTTTCTCAGGTATTGTGCGTTAGACCTACTGTAACGTAACAGCACATCTATCTGTGTATGACAGCAGTTGCTTATGCAGCCTCTCCTATAGAGTTAAAGTTAGAGTTAAAGTTTTGCGTTTTATTTTGCTCCACCTTCCTTGTGATTTTGCTCACTCCAGCGAGGAGAGTTCCGCCTCTATCACTGGTTGAATTTCCTAAATTTCTCACGCCTAATGTGTAGAAAATCAGTCAACTTCCCTCATCCGTTTGATAATGCATTTCCGAGATATGAATTGCCTAACTTTGACGGTAATTTCGAGTTTGGACAACAGTTTTGATATAGTTATCTCGGCAATTACTCTCTGCTTAGGGGCAAAATAGCAATTAAACAGACAGCACAAGAGATGGGAAATAATAAAAAATCTAGAAAGAACCTTTTTACCTTTTCTCTCTGTGTCTGAGGCGGTTCGTTAAAAAAACCAATCTCTAACTAGTGCGATCGCTCACCGTATTTGCGACAGCAGCACGATAAAATTCTAAAACCATAATCGTACTAAAAGGTCTAAATGGCAGAAACACTATTCTTCAACGCCTTACGGGAAGCCATTGATGAAGAAATGGCACGTGATTCCAGCGTATTCGTTCTGGGTGAAGACGTAGGACACTATGGCGGTTCCTATAAAGTTACCAAAGACCTGTACCAGAAATATGGCGAACTCCGCATTCTAGACACCCCAATCGCCGAAAATAGCTTTACTGGCATGGCAGTGGGAGCCGCGATGACTGGGTTACGCCCCATCATTGAAGGCATGAATATGGGCTTTTTACTGCTCGCCTTCAACCAAATATCCAACAACGCTGGAATGCTGCGCTATACTTCTGGCGGTAACTTTAAAATTCCGATGGTAATTCGCGGCCCTGGAGGTGTGGGACGGCAGCTAGGTGCAGAACATTCCCAGCGACTAGAAACTTACTTCCAAGCTGTGCCAGGGTTGAAGATTGTTGCCTGCTCCACACCAAGAAACGCTAAAGGACTACTGAAATCCGCTATCCGCGATGATAATCCGGTGTTGTTCTTTGAACACGTTCTGCTTTACAACTTGAAAGAAGATTTACCAGAAGAAGAATATTTACTACCTCTGGATAAAGCAGAAATGGTGCGTGAGGGTAAAGATGTCACAATTATTACTTATTCCCGAATGCGGCATCATGTGCTACAAGCTGTAAAAACTCTTGAAAAACAAGGATACGATCCAGAAGTTATCGATTTAATATCTCTCAAACCATTAGATTTTGATACCATTGGTGCATCAGTAAGAAAAACCCATAAAGTCATTGTTGTGGAAGAATCTATGCGAACTGCGGGTATTGGAGCAGAAGTTATCGCCTCAATAAACGATCGCTTATTTGATGAATTAGATGCGCCAGTATTGCGGCTTTCTTCGCAAGATATTCCCACACCTTACAACGGCAATCTGGAACGACTAACAATCATCCAACCAGAACAAATAGTAGAAGCTGTGGAAAAAATGGTAGCTTTGCGGGTTTAAAAGTTAAAACTTAAAAGTTAGGAGTGAGGAGTTAAGAATTTAATATTGAATTTACAACTCCTAACTCCCAACTCATAACTCCATAAAAGAGCGCTATTATAGCCTTTGTCAGTTGCGAGTTATGGTATGCAAAGACAGCGATCGCTATTAATTTTGATTTTAGTCCTGATAATCGCCGCGATTACGGTGATTGCCACAATTCCGATACCTCTTGGGCTTGACTTGCGCGGAGGCTCACAGCTAACTATTCAGGTGAAACCATCAGCGGAAGTTCCCCAAATCACCGAACGAGAATTGGAAGGTGTGAAGAAAGTTGTCGAAGGTCGGATTAATGGTCTGGGTGTTTCTGAGCCAGTCATCCAAACAGTCGGCGCAGATAAAATATTGGTGCAACTACCAGGGGTCAATAATCCAGAGCAAGCTGAACGAGTGCTAGGGGGTACGGCGCAGTTAGAATTTCGCACCCAAAAGCCGAATACAGAAACCCAACTGTTTGCTTTTCAAGCATCTAGAGCCGAATTGAAAGCCAAGCAAGAAGAGTTAAGAAAGAGTACCGACAAAGCAGCAATTGTCAAGAATCAAGAAGATTTACAGAATAGCAATCAAGCGATCGCTGAATTGTTTGAAAGCACCAATCCACCGCTAATTGGCAAATACCTCAAGGATGCCTATGGTGAACCCACTCAAGGTAACAATTGGAATGTTGCCATTCGCTTCGACCAACAGGGTGGTCAACTGTTCGCGGATTTGACAAAAAATCTCGCTGGTACTGGACGGAGCATTGGTGTTTTTCTAGACAATGAACTGATCAGCGCTCCTACTGTGGGTATAGAATTTGCCGCTACTGGTATTACTGGTGGCGCTGCCGTAATTACAGGAAATTTTACCGCACAGCAAGCCAATGACTTAGGTGTGCAGTTACGCGGTGGCGCATTACCCGTACCGGTAGAAATTGCAGAAATTCGCACTGTTGGGGCAACCTTGGGTAAAGACAGTATTACTAGCAGTATCTACGCTGGTATCGGTGGTCTGACTTTAGTATTAGTATTTATGGTAGTGTACTATAGACTACCAGGACTAATTGCCGATGTAGCACTATTGATTTACGCCTTGCTAACCTGGGCTACCTTTGCTTTGTTGGGTGTCACTCTAACTCTGCCAGGAATTGCCGGTTTTATCCTTAGTATTGGGATGGCGGTGGATGCAAATGTACTAATTTTTGAGCGGACACGGGAAGAATTGCAAGCAGGCAAATCCCTGTATCGTTCTGTAGAATCTGGTTTTTACCGAGCCTTTTCCAGTATTTTAGATGGCAACGTGACTACAGTCATTGCTTGTGCTGCACTATTCTGGCTGGGGGCTGGTTTGGTGAAAGGCTTCGCCCTAACTTTGGCTTTGGGTGTAGCCGTGAGTATGTTTACAGCAATTACCTGTAGTCGCACCTTGATGTTTTTAGCAATTACAATTCCCGCACTCAAGAAACCAGAACTTTTCTGTCCAAACCTGCCAAGATCAAATAAGGCAGAGGTGGCTCAATGAAACTAAGTATTAACAAATCGCGATCGCTTTGGTGGGCTATTTCTAGTGCCGTCATTCTGGCTGGTATCATCTCAATGGTGATTTCTTGGCAAAACCCGAACATCAAAGCACCTCTACGTCCCAGTTTAGATTTTGTCGGTGGTACACGATTGCAGTTTGAACGCGATTGTACCAAACCAGGTAACTGCGACCAGCCAATTGATATCAATGTCGTCCGGGAAGTGGCTAAAGCTCAGGGGTTGGGTGATAGCAGTATCCAAATTGTCGCTGACAGAGGCACTGGTGCAGAAAATGGTATACTAATTCGCACAAAAAACTTGGATCGTGAACAGCGTACCAATTTGCAAAATGCCTTAAGTGAAAAAGTCGGTACTTTTGACGAGCAAAAAAATCAATTTGACACCGTTGGCCCAACTCTGGGGGCAGAGCTGTTTAGGTCTGGGGTAATAGCTCTAATAGTTTCCTTTGCAGGCATCATAATCTACTTGACCTTCAGGTTCCAGTTAGATTATGCAGTGTTTGCGATCGTTGCGCTATTACATGATGTCTTGATCACGGCAGGGATTTTTTCGATTTTGGGTTTAGTACTGGGTACTGAAGTAGATAGCCTGTTCATCGTTGCTCTACTGACAATTACAGGTTTCTCAGTCAACGATACAGTAGTAATTTACGATCGCATTCGGGAAACCCTCAAGACAAATCCCAACCAAGCGATCGCTGACATTGTGGATGATGCAGTTAACCAAACTTTAGGACGGTCAATCAACACGACCTTTACTACGATGCTGTCATTGTTTGCTATCTTTCTGTTTGGCGGCGAAACTCTGAAAAACTTTGCTTTAGCTCTAATTATTGGCTTTACAGCGGGGGCTTATTCAAGTATTTTCATCGCCAGTACTCTTCTAACTTTGTGGCGAGAGCGTAATGGTCAAACAAGCGTGGTAATCAGTGGTGAATCGATTGATACATCTGCTGGTAATTAGTCATTGGTCATTGGGTATTGGGTATTGGGCATAGGTTATTCTCCTTGTCCCCTCATTCCCCACCCTGCGGGAAGCTAAAGCTACATCTTCCTCATCCCCTACCTTCCCATAGCCTATGGATCAATCCGAACACTCGTCAATAACTGACCCATCCTTTGCTCAACAAGTACAAAGATTACACAAGCTGACAATATATGGCAGATGGCTTTTTGTGGGCTGTTTATGGCTTACCATTGCACCTGTTAGCTTGTGGGGTTTACGTGCTGAAATTTCTCTGTGGCAACAATATTTTACCTGGGTAGCAGTGCGATATGGACTCTTCTATAATCCACTGTCTACCTTTGGTTTAGCATTTTGTATTGGGATGACTGCTGCTGTTTTAGTTTGGCAAAGTCGGAATATTATACTCGGACTACCACAACAGGAAAAACAACGTTTAGAAAAACAAGTTTATCGGATACGTCAGCAAGGGCCAACTCATCCTCTATGGAAGTGGGTTTGCCATTAAACTTTCTTTCTCGTTGTATATATATGTACACGTACAGCAATTTCTAGCAAAATATGACTTAACGATACAAAGATATTGCCAAAAGTGGATGCCATACATGAACGAATCTCAGATTCAATTTAGCGAACATATCCGTTGCGCCAAAGGCGAACGCAAGTCTGAAATTGACCTTTACAAACTCCAAGAGCTGTTAAACGTTTCAGCTTTCTGGGCAAAGGGACGCAGTATTGAGGATTTAGGTATAGCCATTGCCAACAGTGAACCAGTGATTTCCGTCTACGATCACGATCGACTCATTGGCTTTGCTAGAGCAACATCTGATGGCATATATCGCGCCACAATTTGGGATGTTGTGATTCATCCAGAATATCAAAGTAGTGGGTTGGGAAGCAAGTTAGTAGAAACCGTTTTGAGTCATCCCCGCATGCGGTGGGTTGAGCGCGTTTACCTGATGACTACTCACCAGCAGGGTTTCTACGAAAAGATTGGTTTTCAACCCAACACCAACACTACGATGGTGCTACACAACCTAGTTAACCCTGCTTTCGTTTCTGCTACAGAAGTTCAGCTTCAGGAATCACTAGGGGGATAGAGATTTGTAGTCTGGTAACCTGCTGAGGCGTTTCCTTCGTAATGGTCGAGGGCATAATTTCTAACTTTCCTCCCATAACTTCCACTAAAGTCTGATTGATCAATAACCTCATTCCTGGGGAAAGAGCAGCGTTTCCTTGATCAACCTGGGTCGGCTGATCTTCAGATTTCATCAAATTAATCGGCTCGCTCCAGGGTATGGCATGGGTTGGTACATCCAACCAAATATTGACAAAATTATTTGTAGGTTGGATGCTGCTGGAAATACAGATACTGCCTTCCTCCATTTGAGTAATGGCAGTGTCTATTAAACTTATCAATATTTGGCGGAGCCAGAGGTAATCTGCCAAAACATAAATTTCTGGATCGGCGGGTAACAATTGCAAGGGAAAATTGCGATTTGCCGCCAGCATATAAGTTAAATTATGAACCTCTTCTAAAACTTGGGCTAACGGTCTGGGCTGAATATCTAATTTATTGGTACCATGTTCCGTTCTAGCAACGGTAAGAAGTTCATCCATCAGCTTGAGCAGTTTCAGTGTTCGCTCATGAGCTTGGGCAATAAATTCTCGTTCTTCAGCTGGATCTTCACATAGATCCGACAAAATTAACTGATGTAAGCCAATCAAACCATTGAGGGGCGATCGCAATTCATGAGTAGTCCGCGCCAAAAAACCAGCTTTAAACTGGCTCATTTCCCTTGCCATTTGGTATGCCAGCTGCGTTTGCTGTAGCTGTTGCGATATTGGTGGCATATCTTCTTGATCTAATGGCGCTACTGGAGATGAGCTAGATGAAACATTTGACGATGCCTGCGGCGGGCGTAGCCATCGCGCAAATAACTGACGGAAAACCATACCTAGTGCTATTCCTGCTCCTAGATATATCCAGTTGCTCCAATTCATAATCTGGCAATTATTAACTTGTTAATTGACCACAACAGCGCAAACTAAAATTCCAGATTTCTCTGTTGTTAAAATCAGGAAAACAACATTATAACTACCTATATTTGGTTATCACTCGAAATATCTAACTTTATCCCACCTTGCCGCAAAATCTGCCAATTTGTTTCTGTCCATTTAGCAACAGTGGAAGGTACACCCATTCCCGACATTTTACCCTGGTATTCTGTCGTTGCTAGAGTTAGAACCTTGGGAAACTGAACCTCAATTTCTGCCATCGTTTGCAAAGGCGGTTGACCAGAAAAATTGGCGCTAGTAGTAGCAAGAGGGCCTGTTTGCGCCAAAATAGTTTGGGCGATCGCACTGTTTGGTACTCGAATGCCAATTGTTGTCGGGTCGATGGGGTTCATAAATTTTGGCACACGATCTGAAGCTGGTAAAACTAATGTCAGCCCTCCTGGCCAATATTTATCTGCTAGTTCTTGCCAAACTTTATACTCGTTCTCACTACCTTTAACATACAGCCACAAATCTTCAGCACTAGCAGCCATCAAAATCAAGGGTTTGTCTTGACTGCGTTGCTTCGCCGCAAAAATTAATGCTGCTTTTTCTGGTATAGCTGCAAGTGCCGGAACAGTATCCGTGGGAAAGCTGACCAAAACACCAGTGCGTGCGCCAGCTATTAGATTTGTTAAAGAAACTTGTGTCATTTTTATAGAGTTAAGAGTTAGGAGTGAAGAGTAAGTAATTTTTTGTATCTTCTTTCTAATAACTCATAACTCATAATTCCTAACTTTTATAAGCAAGGGCAAAGCGTTCAATTCCAGCTAAATCAGCGTGAATTTGAATTTTACAATAGCTACCTTGATTTTGCAAAAGTTCTTGCACTGCATCCGCCTGTCCTGCCATCATCTCAACTAACCACACGCCACCAGGTTGCAAATAGCTGGGAGAAATTTCTATCAAATGGCGAATGCAATCTAAGCCATCAGTGCCACCATCCAAAGCTAGATGTGGTTCATGGTTAACTACTTCTGGTTGCAGGGTAGGTAAGGTACTGGTGGGTATGTAAGGGGGGTTTGACACCATACCACTGAACTGACCTTTTAAGAATGTTAGTGGCTCCCACCAGGAACCTTGATAAAATTTAATCCGGTCAGCAAAACCCAAATTATGGGCGTTGGTTCGTGCGATCGCCAGAGCTTCTAAACTGTAATCAACTGCATGAATTGTTGCTTTTGGCAAAACATCTGCTAGTCCCAAAGCGATCGCTCCACTCCCAGTGCCTAAATCAGCCCAGTGTCCTGAAGCATTACTAGCAGATGCTAAAGCTAAATCAATTAAGCTTTCTGTCTCTGGTCTGGGAATCAAAACCGCACTTGACACCGCGATTTGAAAGTTGCGCCAAGGTGTAACTCCCGCAATATACTGCACTGGGAAGCGGTCATTTAATCGTCTTTGCCAGAGCTTGTCTAACTCTTCTAGCGGCAATTGCAGCTGAATTTGAGGCCAGTTTTTGAAAGACTCCAAACGCAGTGCCAAGCGGTCTAACCCAGAAACTTCTAGGAGCAGCCAATCTACCTCGGCAGGTGGGACATCAGTGGCGATCGCTGCTTGGTGAGCTGCATTGCGCCACTGCCATAGTTGTAAACCAGAAACTATCAGATGTTTCTCCCCCATGCCTTAACCTTGGATTGTATATCCGTTATTTTTTCGGAGCAGCGGGTGCAGCAGGCTTGGCAGCTGGAGATTGATTCGGTGCAAGCGAGCGAATAAAATTGATGGACTCCCGTGATGGATACAGAACAATTTTATTTATACTAGGATCGCTACTGCTATTGAGAGCCTCCATAACACCGTACAAATCCACCACCTGAATTTCAGTGTTGGCTGCTTCCTTTGGCACGGCTTTTTTGAATTCGTCTAACAGAGCCACTGCTTGCTCTTTCTCAAAAAAGAAAGGGATGTACCGCTCGTTGCCTTTGGCAACGGGAATAGTCAGATAGCTATTATCTTTCTTAAATTTGGGTACAAATAAGGGAATACCATTAAATTGCTGCCCTTTTTTACCATTTTCATTCAGCATACTTGTTGCCGAAGCTACCTGCTGTTGGGTTGGTACTAAAGTATAAATTACAGAGTCTGATTTCTTTTTGCTTTCTTGGACTATTTTATAGTAGTCTGCCAAGGACAAAGGTCTCACCTGTAGAGTGCTTGCCAACTGGGGGTTTTCTTTCTTGAGCCGATTGTCAAGGAATTTTTGAGCATCTTGCTTGCTAATAAAAAATCCCACTTGAGAGATTGGCTTAGATTCGTTGTTCCTCGAAAGAACTACAAATTCGCCTTTGGGATTGGTGAGCGTGAATACAGGTACTTCTTGGAGCTTTTTCACTACCTGATCTTGTGGCAACGCGATCGCTTCTAGATTGCCTATTCCTGGTAGATTTCCTATTCCTGAAAGCCCCGTTAAAAATACACTGCCAGCTATACCCAATGTTGCGCCCAAGCGAATAAATGATTTCATGACTGCTCCTCGCATCAATAGTCCAATTAAATTAAACAAATGGTTGGATTTGCACAGCACCAACTAGCTTTAGTTATATAGCAATCTATTTCAGTTGGGAAAAATTCATTGTGCGCGTTGAGGTTGAATGTTAACTGTCAACGGTCAAAATTCAATATTCCGCAACTATTTAGGGTTGCTATAGTTATAGTTTTGACAAATCGACTGTGCTAAAGTTGTGTTTTTATCGATTTCGCTGCGCTATTCACCACAAAATGCTGTAGATGCCTATTATATGTCTTCTCAAACAGTGAAAACTCTCTATGTCTCTCAACCTTGGAGATGATAAACACCATTTTATCCGCTTTCTCTAATATCGGGTGACGCTATTACTTAATCAATCGTTCCATCTGCGCTTGCTTTAATATCTTCTCAAATCTATACAAAGCTCCGTTTCAGGAATAACTTACTGCTTAAAGGCGAAATTTGCCTGTTAAACTTCAACAGCAAATCAAATAGTGTAACAGACAATTTGTTCTTATCGGTAAGAATGTGCAATTTAATTGCATATCTTAAGAAACTTAGTCAATCTGCCTTAGCTGTTAACTATATTACTTAAATCGGGATGACAGGATTTGAACCTGCGGCATCCTGCTCCCAAAGCAGGCGCGCTACCAAGCTGCGCTACATCCCGTTTAGACTTATCTACTTTTTGTAGTTTGGTTTTAATTTACCATCAAAGCGATCGTGCTTTACAAAAAGTATTAAGTTAACTATATCACATCAGACGGCTAATGCCTAATTTATTTTATCCTTTGCCAAAGACAGGTATAGATTACATTGTTACGATAAAGGTTTTTTGCCGACTTAGTTTTACAAGATATATTACTTGACTTGCGCTTTCGTCGGCAGAAAAAAAGCAAAACCACATCAAAATAATAGATTTTGACTATATTACCTGATTTTATGGTGTAAATCGGGTTTTCTTTTGATTGATCGCTAGTGAGGATACCAGAACATGCCTTTAATGCCTTCTGGATCAGCCATAAACCCCATAGTTCGGTAGAAATCTACAACATGGGGGTCGGCGAAGAGAGTGACATTACTAATTTCTTCACTCCTAAGTTTTTTGAGAACGTATTTCATCAGTGCCTTGCCCAGTCCTTGACTTTGAAAGTCTGGGTGAACCACCACATCCCAAATAGTGGCATTAAACGCGTGATCTGAGGTAGCGCGGGCAAAACCAATGAGCCGCTTTTGGTTTCCTCTCACCTGCCACATTGAGGCGACAAGAAAACTATGCTCAATAGCTTTTTTCACTTTTCTTAGAGGACGACGCGACCAACCAACTGCATCACAGAGTTCTTCTAGCTCATACAGGTCAATGTCTCGCTCCGTACTGAAGACGATGCGAGCTTCTTTTGGAGAAGCTTCGCCAATGCTACCGAGGCTGGAGTTGCCCGCAGTTTCCGCTGTATGCTCTTCAAAGGAGTTTGTCCTAGTTGTCCCTACAGATTCAGGAGTGCTAAACCAAGTTTTCCAAAAACCCATGCCGACGTGGTTCGGGTAGTATAACTGAATTGGTTTCCACTCTCAGGAGTGTTGATTCACGTTTAACATAGCTACCCCCATTTACTACCCCTTACACTCAAAGTTTTTCGGTTGTTTTTGGGATTTGCAATGGTAACAGCCAATTAGAGCGTGTTTCACACCAATCATTTTCAACTTTAGCATTTTGTTGTAAAGGCTAGGAGAAATTCACCAAAAGGGAAGAATATAAACAATTCAAAATTCACGCATTCAAAATTCAAAATGGAAAAACCTAATCGTGGCAATTGCTCGTATAGAGCTTAAATGCACGTTAACTTAGGAGTGAATTGTATACAAGGGATTATTTGGGAAAATTCTTCCCTAGTTCCCAATCCCCGACACCCAGCCCCCAACACCCAGTCCGCAGGTGACGAAAGCAAGCGAGTCTTACCCTTAACAATGGCTTCTGGTTTAAAATCTTCGACACTGGAACTCCTAAAGCGCTTTAACCGAGCGTTTCCCCAGTTTTATGAGCAATTCGTCAGCAGTGAAATTCAACTGCAAAATTTGCGGCTAGCCTACCGTCTTTATAAAACTAGACGTGCTGTTATTGAACTGAAACCGGAAGGTAGCAAAAGTGCCCTGCATTTTGCTTACCGTAACCAGTCTTTTCTCCTCAGCGATATTTTTGGTGTACTAGCAGCTTATGGGTTGACTATTCACGGTCTGAGTCTATACGGTCAGATCCGTCCGCCGATGTTAGTTTTTATCAAACTGTTGGTGTCTCGTGGTAGTAAAGCCTTAACCGAGAAAACCGCAGAAAATGTCTGTCGCGCCATTCGTGAGGCTTTAGGAGGTCGGTTTGAGGTAGAAGAGATGCTGGCAGTAGAGTTCAATCTTGACACTGGCTTAGAGCAGGTACAAACTGAGTTCTATGTTGATCCGGTCTTTCATCTCCCTGCCCTAGTAATTGAAGCCGATAATCAACCAGGATTATTCTACAAAGTGATGTACGCCATCTGGCAAGAAGACCTTCTGGTAGTCAATGCCAATTTACTGGTTTGGCGTGGACGTACACGGCTAATTCTCTACTTGTTGGGGCCAAATGAAAGTCTCATTCCTGAATATCTGGGTCACAAAATTGCCGAAGGGGTGCGACAGAGGTTGCTGGGTAAATGATAAAAGTGAGGAGTGATGAGTTAAATAATTCGTAATGACGCTCCTGCGTCGCTAACGTAATTCGTAATTAAAAATTAATAACTCCTTACTCATAACTTCTAACTCTTCGCACTCCGTATTTAGTCGCACCCACCCTTAGGGGTACGATATAAGTATGGCAACTATCGAAATCTTGGGCGTTCCACACGCATACGAGCTAACGGCTCCCACCTCCTGCCCCCATGCTTTAGTATTTATCCACGGTTGGCTCAATAGCCGTGGATATTGGCAACCTGTGATTTCCCGCCTATCAGATGATTTTCAGTGCCTGTCCTATGATTTGCGGGGTTTTGGTGAATCCCAATCCCAGGTAAAAACCGATTTTAGTCGAGCACAAACGTCTCTGAGTCTTACGCCCATCTCCAGTAGTGCGCTTGGCTCACCCATCGATTCTCTTTATACTCCTGTTGCCTATGCTCAGGATTTAGCAATTCTCTTGAAACAGCTGAATATTACTAGTGCTTGGCTAATTGGTCACTCTTTGGGAGGCACGATCGCTCTTTGGGGAGCAGATCAAATGCCTGAGTGTGTTAAAGGAGTTATCTGTATCAACGCTGGCGGTGGTATTTACCTCAAAGAAGCTTTTGAGCAGTTTCGCTCGGCAGGTCAAAAATTTTTGCAAGTCCGCCCACGTTGGCTGTCCCAAGTGCCTTTGATTGATTTGCTGTTTACCAGAGCCAGTGTGGCACGTCCTTTAGACCGCTATTGGGCACGTCAGCGATTGATTGATTTCGTTGTAGCTGACCCAGAAGCTGCTCTGGGAAGTCTTTTAGACTCCACTACTGAGGAAGAAATCAATCGTTTACCTGAGCTAGTATCCCAACTGAAGCAGCCTGTTTATTTTTTGGCTGGTGCCGAAGATAAGGTTATGGAACCCAAGTATGTGCGCCATTTAGCTAGCTTTCACAGACTGTTCCAATATTGTGGTGACAATGTTTTGGAAATTCCTGACTGTGGACACCTAGCTATGTTGGAACAGCCGGATGCAGTGGCTAATCACATCCGGTCGATAGTCATTAGTCATTAATCATTGGTCATTGGTCATTGGTCTTCTCTCTTTGCCCCTTACGGCTCAGGCTGATACAACTTCATCACCTGGGTAAGAGCTAACCTAGACTCAACGCCCAGTGTGAGAGGGGATGTATGACCACAGGATAGATGGTCAGCGGCGGCACAGCCGATCATGGCGGCGTTATCGGTACAGAATTTTAGAGGTGGGAATAGGACGCGTAGGTTATGTTCAACGGCGGCGGCTTGGAGGTTTTTTCTCAAGCCGCTATTAGCTGCTACACCGCCACCAACAGCAATTGTGTCTAGACCATAGTCTAGGGCACAGGCGATCGCTCTTTTAGTTAGCGATCGCGCTACGGTTTCCTGAAAGCTAGCTGCTAAATCTGCCACTGGCGCTTGTCCACCATCTTTCTCTAACTGCTGCACTAAACGTAATACAGCCGTTTTTAACCCACTAAAGCTCGTATCATAACGATGGAACCCCCCACTAGGTAGAGAAACTTTTCCTTCTGGTAGGGCAAAGGCTTGGGCATTACCTTCTTGTGCCAACTTGTCAATCACTGGGCCACCCGGATAACCCAACTTTAACAATCGCGCCACTTTATCAAAGGCTTCACCCGCAGCATCATCACGAGTTTGCCCCAGAGTTTCGTACATACCACAACCCTTGGCATAAATCAAGCTTGTATGTCCGCCAGAAACTAATAAACTCAAGAAAGGGGGATTTAAACTTGGTTCGCTCAAATAAGTTGCGTAAATGTGACCTTCAAGGTGATGAACTCCCAAAAATGGTTTGTTATGTACCATCGCCAGGGTTTTGGCAGCAGTCAACCCCACCAACAGCGCTCCTACGAGTCCAGGGGCACAAGTGGCGGCAATCGCGTCAATATTCTCCCAGTCTAGTTGAGCTTGCTCTAGGGCTTGAGCGATCGCTTCATTGATTGTTTCCAAGTGCTGGCGAGACGCTACTTCTGGTACTACCCCGCCATACTGCTGATGGACTGGAATTTGCGAAGCTACAATACTGCTGCAAACTTTACGATTGTTAACAATTGCGACGGCAGTTTCATCACAACTGGTTTCTATTGCTAAAACGGTTGCCATTGAGGGTGCTGAGTGCTGAGTTTTGAGTAGTAGAGACAAAATATTGCTTCTTTACTACCCTACAACAACAATTCTTATACTTAGGACTCGTTACTCACCACTTAGCACCCGATAAAGATTTGGTTGAGAAGCTTTAACTTTTATTTACTTAAACTTTACTCGGTTCCCACCCAAGAGTATGATGACTTCCTAGTTATGCAAATAAACAACTGTACAAGCCGCTTCGTTTTGTACAAAGAACTTCTTGTTTTGTAATAAAAGGAAACAACTCTATGCGACGATTGTTTGCTTTGATGTTAGCGATTAGTCTTTGGTTCAATTTTGCCCCCCCAGCACAAGCTTTAGGGGCTAATTTGACACCGTGCAAGGACAATCCCGCTTTTCAAGAGCTAGCAGCTAATGCCCGTAATACCACCGCTGATCCCCAATCAGGGAAAAAGCGGTTTGAGCGTTATTCTCAGGCGCTGTGCGGGCCTGAGGGCTATCCCCACTTGATTGTTGATGGTCGTCTAGATCGTGCTGGTGACTTTTTGATCCCTAGCATTCTGTTTCTATATATTGCTGGTTGGATTGGCTGGGTAGGTCGTGCCTATCTGCAAGCGATCAAAAAAGACGCTAACACTGAACAAAAAGAAATCCAAATCGATCTTGGTTTGGCACTACCCATCATGGCTACAGGGTTTACTTGGCCACTAGCAGCAGTCCAAGAATTACTCTCTGGAAAATTAACAGCCAAGGATACAGAAATCCCCATTTCTCCACGTTAAATCAGCTTAACTAATTCATTTGTTTTGGAGACTAAATTCATGGCAGACAAAAGCGACCAATCATCCTATTTGATCAAGTTTATTTCCACAGCACCAGTGGCAACAACCCTATGGCTGACAATCACAGCAGGTATCTTGATTGAGTTCAACCGCTTTTTCCCCGATCTACTTTTCCACCCACTACCATAAGTGGAGAATGAGATTTAGGACAGTGAAATGTCTTGTTTTTTGCTTAATATTGTGTAGTTGATGTATTCAGCTTAATTTAGGCAGAATTATCAGCAAAATAGACAGCAAAAATAGTTTTTTGAAACTCGTGATACTGTTTACATATCGCGAGTTTCACAGCTTTAAAACTAGCTAAATTAATTTTTCTAAACTTCCTAGCCAAAAACCATCTTTAGCTACAATTATTATTAATATAAAAATGCCACCATTTTAATTTAGAGGCGAACATAAGAATATGGCGCAAGCAGTAGATGCATCAAAAAATCTCCCCAGCGATCCCAGAAATCGTGAAGTTGTTTTTCCCGCATTCCGCGATCCGCAACTGGGCAACCTAGAAACCCCAGTAAATGCTTCTCCCTTGGTCAAGTGGTTCATTAATAACTTACCTGCCTATCGCCCAGGTCTGTCTCCTGCCAGACGCGGTTTAGAAGTTGGCATGGCTCATGGTTACTTGCTATTTGGCCCCTTTGCCAAATTGGGCCCACTGCGAGATACAGATAATGCGAACTTAGCTGGTTTACTAGCAGCCATCGGCTTGGTTGTTTTGCTCACCGCTTGTCTATCTCTGTATTCTAATAGCAATCCACCAAAAGCACTTCCTAGCGTTACCGTACCCAACCCTCCGGTAGATGCTTTTAACTCTAAAGAAAGCTGGAACAATTTTGCCAGTTCTTTCTTAATTGGTGGTATTGGTGGTGCAGTAGTTGCTTACTTTTTGACTAGCAATTTGGGATTAATTCAAGGTTTATTTGGTTAATTTTGAAATGAGGAGTTAGACGCGATTAATCGCGTCTGTACAGGAGTTAAGAGTTAGGAGTTAAAATTTATAACTTCTAACTTTTAATTCTTAACTCTTAGCTTATTTAAACAAAACCGTTTCAATGTCGTTTAAAGCAGTTTCAAAATCGTCATTAACGATTTGAATATCAAATTCATCTGCGGCTTGAATTTCTTCTTGGGCCCGGAGTAAACGACGGGTGATCGCTTCTTCAGAGTCTTGGGCGCGAGAGCGTATCCGTTTCTCTAATTCATCAAAAGAAGGCGGTAAAATAAAAATGCTGAAGGCACTGGGAAAGGAAGTACGAATTTGTCTTGCTCCTTCTAACTCAATTTCTAGCACCACCAACTTGCCAACATGAATTTGGTTAAGCACAGCTTCACGGGGAGTGCCATAATAGTTACCAGCAAATTCTGCCCATTCCAAAAATTCACCTTCAGCAACTAATTGTTCAAACTTACTGCGGCTGATAAAGTAGTAATTTTTGCCATCGATTTCCCCTGGACGAGGAGAGCGCGTCGTCACGGATACGGAATAATAAAGTTCTGGATGACGCTCTAGGAGCGATCGCATTAAAGTGCCTTTACCGACCCCACTGGGGCCAGTTAAAACAATCAACCTGCCTAAATGTAAGCATTCTTCGGTAGTAGCAATACTCTGGATGGGTAAAACTGGCATCATCCCTTCAACCTGTGAATCAATCAATAGATATTATTCATTAGTCTTGTGTTCCTGGCCAAGTCCACTAGTGACTAAAGAATTTGTAGCAAGGGTGACAGAAAACTTGTCTAATTCACATGGTACTGCCGATATGGTGCAAATAGAAATGAGATTATTAATCCACTCCTAATCAATTATCTACAGTTTGATGATCGCGGGAAATTACAAAGCGATTTGCTACCGTTTCCGGCTGAATAGCGGACAGAATTACGTGGCTGGAATCGGTGATAATTACAGCCCTAGTCCGACGACCGTAGGTTGCATCAATCAATTGACCCCTGTCCCGTGCATCGGTAATAATCCGCTTAATCGGGGCAGACTCTGGACTGACAATGGCAACTACTCGGTTGGCAGACACGATGTTACCAAAGCCGATGTTGATTAATTGAATCTCCATAAAAAACTGACGCCAAACGCGGTTTGAGAAGCATGAAATAAACTTATTTCCATGTTATCGCCAAAAAACGGGAGTCACAACGCTTAAATTCAAGCCTGCCTTGATTTTTAAATAATGTCTGCTTTTTTTCGCTGTTTATCAGCTATTTTTCCTCAAAATCCTCCCATAGATATAGGCGCAATTCCACTGATACAAGCTAGTTGGATGATGTACATTTATTTCGTTTGAAATAAGTATCTAATTCGGAAATTGATGGGGAGAAAAATCGATTGGAATTGCCTCGCTCTAACTGTGCTAGCTCAGTACAATGTCAATGCTGCTGAATTGGTATTTTTAGGTCATAGCGAAAATGTGACGTTTCGCGTTGAAACTCGGAATAATCAAAATTTTGCTACATCTGGAGAATATGATGAGTAAGCTTTATTTCTTCTCCGTATCCATTATCTGATCGCGGAACCCAGCGATCGCATCTGGCAACAACATACAACTCATGTGGCTTACTGCGTTGTATCGAGATACCGATTTGCTTTTTTAGCGCCGCAGCCAAATGAACACGATTACTTATTAAAAACTGTACCCTACGTTAGTGAAAGCTTCTGTAGCAAATATCTTAAAGGCGAGACATTTTTGTTCGATTCATAGCTGTTCTACTTTGATATTAACGGTTCAATTTTGTCTCCCAGATTTACAGCACGCAACCGTCGTACACTTCCAGCTTGACAATCGCGTAACCAAGTTTTAACTCCTTGGGCAACAGTACCGTTACTACTATCGCGTGGCGGAGATAGTGGCTGCTGTGCTGAATGGGAACCAGTTTGAGAAAACATCATCACTAGTTGCCAACCACTTTTAGTTTTAGTCAACAATAGCCAGTGGAATTGCTGCAATTCTACAACTTTCTTTCCTATGTACTGGCGCTCTAAGGTAGTAAAGAAAACTTGCTCAACTCCTGATGCAGAGCTTTTAGGCGCATCTGTACTATATTCTTCAAGATTAAGGGGCAGAGGAGTAAATTCAGGTCTTCCTGCCACTAGCATATAACTGTAAACATCACTGCTTCTGCTGAGGCGGCGGGCGCGTTGACTAGCGCGATTGGTGTAACTAGATAAATCTTGAAGTAGCTGTATAGTTAATGTTTCTAAATTTTGCTCAGAACACAAAGACCTCGCCCCAGTGTTCACATTTTCCCTTTCTGCTAGGGCAGAGGGTTGAGGGGTGAAGTTTGTCGAGAACGCTGGGTAAGCAAGGCTATTTGATACTAAAACCCAGAAGCCACAAGCTAAAAGCCAACTATAATTTTTCTTCTTGAGCGAAGAGGCAAGATTGTTCTGCCCTACACCCTGCACACTATCCCCCAGATTTTCACTGACTCTTAGCTTCATGCCACCGTGGTTAACTCCTCAGAAATCCTTTTCCAGGCTAACTCAGGCTCAATAGCAGCGGTGATGGGACGCCCAATTACTAGGTAATCTGCGCCTGCTTTAATGGCTTGTGCTGGGGTGAGCGATCGCTTTTGATCACCTTTATCTGCCCAAGTTGGTCTAACCCCTGGACAAACAAGCAAAAAGTCATTTCCACAAGTTTGTCGCAACTGTGCCACCTCTTGAGGCGAACAAACTACCCCATCCAGACCACATTCTTGAGCCAGCAGGGCCATTTCTAAAGCATATTCTGGCAATTCCAGAGGTATTTTTAAATCAAATGCCAACTGCCTAGCAGAAATGCTTGTTAGCAGGGTAATAGCAATTAACTTTGGTGGTTCTACACCTGCTTTTGCAGCCCCTTCCTGTGCCGCCTCAGTTGCGGCTTTCAGGGCATCTCTACCAGCAGTAGCATGAATTGTAAGTAAATCCACTCCGTATCTAGCTGCACTCCGGCAAGCACCAGCAACGGTATTGGGGATATCATCAAACTTTAAATCTAAGAAAATGCGCTTTTGCCGGAACTTTAGTTCTTCTAGAATTTTCGGGCCAGTGCTAGTAAACAACTCTAAACCAACTTTCCAGAAACTAACTTGCGGAAGTTGATCTATAAGAGCGATCGCACTTTGCTCATCCGGCACATCCAAAGCCACAATAACTCGTTGTTCTGCCTGTTCACCATTCCCCATTCCCCACTCCCCATATCCCATTTAAGGAACTAAACGCACAAACTTATTTTTCCCAACTTGTAAAACCTTACCTTGTAACTCAGCAGGATCAGCAAAAGTAGTATCAACATCAGTAATGCGATCGCCATCTAAGCGCACGCCACCTTCTTGAATTTTCCGCTTTCCTTCCCCTGTACTTTTGCATAAACCAGTGACATTGAGAATATACGCTAACTTAGTAGGAAACTGCGATACCTCAGCTAGAGAAAATTCTGGAACTGCACCTTCCTTTCCACCACTTTGGGCAGCTTCTTTAGCCTCTTGCGCTGCTTGTTCACCGTGGTACTGTTTGACAATTTCCCATGCTAAAAGTGTCTGGCGATCGCGGGGATTTTCTGGCAGACTATCCAAAGGTAAATCTGTCAACAGTTCAAAATACTGCTCCAGCAGATGATCGGCAACTCCTTGTAACTTCTGATATTTTTGCCCCGGATGTTCTGATAACCCAATATAATTACCTAAAGACTTGGACATTTTTTGCACCCCATCCGTGCCAATCAAAATTGGCAGCAGCATCCCAAATTGTGGCTCTTGACCAAAATGGCGCTGCAAATCTCTGCCCACAGCAATGTTAAATTTTTGATCAGTCCCTCCCAATTCCACATCTGCCTCAACGGCAACGGAATCAAAACCTTGCATTAACGGGTACAGGAACTCATGGATAAAAATTGGATTCTCTTTTCTATAGCGATCGGCAAATCCTTCTTTCGCCAACATCTGCCCCACCGTCATCGTGGAGAGTAACTCCAAAATTTTCTCTAAGTTTAGCCCAGAGAGCCATTCGGAGTTATAACGCACCTCTAATCTTCCTGGTGTGTCAAAATCCAAAATAGGGCGTACTTGGTCAAGATAAGTCTGAGCATTTTGAGCTACATCTGCTTCTGTAAGCTGACGACGCACTTCAGATTTACCTGTTGGATCGCCAATGCGTGCTGTAAAATCGCCAATAATCAGAACTGCTATATGGCCTGCATCTTGAAACGCTCGCAGTTTCCGTACTGGTATGCTATGACCAAGATGAATATCAGTACCTGTAGGATCAATCCCCAATTTGACCCTTAAAGGTTGGTTTGTGGTTACCAAGCGCTTTTCTAGACTATCACTGTTAACATCAGCTGGTTGTGGGAAAACTTCTACCACACCACGACGCAGCCAAGCAAAATCTTCCGTCATACTAGAAAATCCACTGTTAGCTATGTTTTGCACACTAGAAGTTAAGTTGGTTATAAACACTTGCAATTTATCCGCTTTCTCATCCGCCAAACTACTATAATTGCAAAAAATTAACCGCCTTGCTTCGTCCAATCAATTACAGTTAAATTTATAAGTGAGGAAGTGAAATCGCCGTGTCGTCTTCTAGGACTTTTGAAGATAAACAGCCACAACGTCGGGCTTCATCAGGTTTTGAGTTTTTGAAAGGAGTCGGTCAGGTAACTGGCGGTACTCTCCTCTCAATCACCATGTTGGCAAGTTCCATTGTAGCCGGAGGACTGGTTGGTTTAGCCATTAGTTTCCGTAATTTGCCAGATGTAAGACAGCTACGTAACTTCTTTCCCTCAGAAACAACTTACATCTATGACGTTAAAGGTAAGCTTTTAACCAGTATCCACGGGGAAGCCAACCGGGAAGTCGTGCCCCTGGATAGAATTTCCCCGAATTTAAAACGGGCAGTATTAGCCAGTGAAGATAGTCACTTCTACGATCATCACGGGATTAACCCCACTGGTGTTGGACGTGCTGTAGTAGTTAATGCTGTAGCAGGTGGAGTCAAAGAGGGTGGCTCTACTGTTACCATGCAATTGGTAAAAAACCTATTTTTGTCTCGCAAGCGTGCCTTTACCCGCAAGTTAGCAGAGGGGGTGCTAGCAATTCGGTTAGAGCAAATTCTCACTAAAGACCAAATTTTAGAAATGTACCTCAATCAAGTTTATTGGGGTCATAACAATTATGGTGTACAAACGGCAGCCCGGAGTTACTTTAATAAATCAGCAGAATATTTAAGCTTGGGTGAGTCAGCAATGATGGCGGGTTTAATTCAAGCACCAGAAGAATTCAGCCCGTTTGCGAGTATGAAGCTGGCAAAACAGAAACAAAAAGAAGTGCTCGGACGGATGCTGGAATTAAACTGGATCAATCAGTCAGAGTACGACAGTGCCCTCAAGCAAGAAATCAAACTTGGTAGAATCAAATCCTTTCAAGGTAGTGCCCTACCTTATATAACCAATACAGTAGCGCAGGAGTTGGCTAAAAAGTTTGGGCGTGAGACACTACTCAAAGGCGGGATGCGGGTGCAAACTACAGTTGATGCCAACTTCCAAATTATGGCAGAGGAAACTGTCGGTAAGTGGCATAAATCACTCCTTGGGCAGGGATTATCTAAGAATCAAATCGCCTTGGTGGCAATTGATCCGCGCACGCATTTTATTAAAGCACTAGTGGGTGGTGTAGATCCTAAAACCAGTGAATTCAATCGTGCAACTCAATCTCAACGCCAGCCCGGATCTTCCTTTAAACCGTTTGTATACTATACTGCTTTTGCTACTGGTAAGTATGGGCCAGACTCAACGGTGGTAGATGCCCCAGTCAGTTATCGAGATGGTAACGGTTGGTACTTTCCCAGAAATTATGATGGGGGTTTTAGCGGTTCTATGCCAATCCGCACAGCTTTAGCCCAGTCACGCAACATTCCTGTGATCAAGATTGGTAAGACTGTGGGGATGAATAGAGTTATAGAAACCTGCCGCACCTTGGGCATTATGAGTCCGATGGAACCTGTTAGCTCCCTGCCTCTGGGTGCAATTGGTGTTACTCCTCTGGAAATGGCTAGTGCCTATGCTACCTTTGCTAATTATGGCTGGCAGTCCCCACCAACTGTAATTGCCCGTGTCACCGATAGTAGTGGTAACGTGTTATTAGATAACACCCCTAAACCCCAGCTAGTTTTAGACCCTTGGGCATCGGCAGCTATTATTGATGTGATGCGAACGGTAGTTACTAATGGTACAGGTAAAGGTGCTGCCATAGCTCGTCCGAGTGCTGGTAAGACGGGTACAACTTCCTCAGAAAAAGATATTTGGTATGTTGGGACTGTGCCACAACTAACAACTGCTGTTTGGGTGGGGAGAGACGACAACAGACAATTAGCTAACCGTGCTACAGGCGGCGGTATGGTTGCTCCCATCTGGAAAGATTTTATGGAAAAGGCACTGAAGAATGTACCAGTAGAAAACTTCAAGCCACCTTCCCAGTTTTCTCGGCCCAAGTCACAATAATTTTGAATTTTGGATTTTGGATTGGCAATTAATCCAAAATCTAAAATTGACTAGGCCTGTTTTTCTAGCTCGGCTTTCATCCGTTCTAAAGTCAGGTGCATTTGGTCAAACATTTGTTGCGGGGTGACACCGAACTGACCTAATTGTGTTTTAAGTTGTTCTACTGTCATTTGTGCCATGAAATCTTCTGATAGCTCGAAGCGCTTCATAAAGATGCGATAACGATCCATCATGGCTTCCATTTGCTCAATAAACAGCTTTTTGCCATCGCGGTCAAATTTGCCGTAGTTGTTACCAAGCTTGATTAGCGCTTGATAATCCTCAAACAGCTGTTTTGCTTCTTGCTGAACTATCTCAGAATCGAAGAATCCCATATTGCTTATATTAAACTGAGTGTCCAGACTCAGCAGCTTAATAGTTTTACTTCTATTTATTATTTTAGTCTAGGTGAGTAATCTAGTGACGAAGCTTCGGTTTTAGTACGGTTTGTTACCGAAATTTCAACACTTGACTTGAGAACCTTTCCTTTGTGTAAACCGGCTTAATAAAGCCGCAATACTCATAGCTTTAGCCATTGATTTAGGATTGGTATCTTCTCCCGGTTGAATTTTCAGTTTGGGAGCGTATTTCAAAGCTAATGAATTTTGCGGGTTCAGTTTTAATGCTTGACAGATGTAAACCCTAGCCATCCCTAAAAATTTCTGTTGGAAATGTACCGAACCTAATAAGGCATAATAGTCGCTGTTATTTGGCTCTAACTTGATGGCATCGCGCAGTTCTTGCACTGCGAGGGCCCATTTAGCTAGCCTGACGTACTCAATAGCTCGCTGGTAGTGACGTTGAGCATAGTTTGTCAAAATTGGTTTGATATCAGTTTGTTCAGATAATGTAAATTTAACTGGCTTAACTTCTACCTCAGGGATGATGCGAACAGCTTTTTGCGGTAGGAACAGGTCTGGTTTATGCAACCGTAAGTAAACTAAATTCAGTATACTAATTTGTTGCGTTACCTGATAAAACTGAGCTAGTGATTTGTACTGAGCTTCTGCATAGCAGGCGATCGCTTCTTCGTAAAACAATTCTGCTTGGGGTGTAGACATTTCCATAATTTCCTGAGCTATAGCACTTTGAGAAGACAAAGCTTTTTGCTCTAAAACTCTTGCGTCTGATCGCAGCATAGCGATCGCAATCAAGCGCTTCTGTCGATGTTTCAGCTGTTCATAAGCTGGATTGATTAAATGGCTAAATATTGCCGTTGCTAATTCTTGGTCTGGATTACAGTTTTTGGCATTGCGATCGGGATGTAGCAGCTTGGCTAAACTGTGATAGCGTTTAAAAATCTGGCGATCATCAGCAATCACAGAAATTCCTAGCACAGCGTAAGGATCACAAAGCTGTTCAAGCCATTTTGGCGGTAGGAAGGTCTGTGACATAGTAGTAATAAAGCTGTTAAAAACTTAAAATTAGCATCAAAGCTCAATGCACAGTCATGTGAAACTTACTCAAATTTCTTTAAATACTAAATTGTGTGTGGGGCTTCCCAGCTAAAAGTCTGAAGGGAAAGGCAGAGTAGATGGCTCTCTGATTGTAGGAACTGTGGTATTGGTAAATTTATTAGAAATATGTTGACTAAGCGTAAAAGCCGAAGTGTTGCCGCTGTCTTAGCTTTTTCTGGCACGCTGACAATTTCAGGATTACATAAATTCTATCTGGGACAGCCGTTGTGGGGTGTTTTGTATGTGTTGCTTTCCTGGACACCTATTCCCAAGGTAGCTAGTGCCATTGAGGGAGTTTGGTATTTAGCCCAAGACGAAGAAGCTTTTGATCGTAATTTTAATCTAGGGAAGTCAACGACAAGAAACTCACAAAGGGTGAGTAATCAGGTAGGAGCGATGGCTGATGCAATGCGTGAATTAGATGCTCTGCGCCAGGATGGACTGATTTCAGAGTATGAGTTTGAGCAAAAGCGCCGCCAATTGCTAGACCAGATTTCTTGAGGTAAGTGACAACCATGAATAACTGGCTACCTTTGAACCCCAGACTGCAAAAACTCCGCGCCAAACTCCTCAACGATCCTTACTATCGCCTACAATCTGGAGAAGAAATTCAGATAGCAGCAAAATTAGGTATCCGCATTGATGCTAATCAAGCCACTGTAGATGATTGGTTACGCCTACCAGGTTTGTCAATTCACCAAGCGCGATCGCTTGTAGAACTTTCGCGTTCTGGTGTTAAATTTTACTGTATTGAAGATATTGCTGCGGCTTTGGCTATACCAGCGCCGCGTCTGGAGCCATTAAAGCCTCTGCTGAATTTTATTTATTATGACCACGAATCTCTAGAAAGTCCTACGCATATAGTTAACCCAAACACAGCAACAGTTGAAAAGTTAGCACAAATTCCATTTATAGATTTGTCTTTGGCGCAAGCAGTGGTGCAAAATCGGCAATCAGCCGGGCCTTACCGTAACCTGGCTGATTTCCAACGGCGGTTGGAGTTAACTGGTGATGCGATCGCCCAACTGATGTATTATTTAAGGTTTTAAGTTAGAAGTTTTAAAATAACTCCTAACTCAGCAAATTTTAGATTTTGAATTTTGGATTGAAGGAAAAGTCTAAAATCTAAAATTGAATGATTCCTAACTTTTTAAATGAACCCAATGCGGTCGAGAGGCCAAAAGCGAAACGTTGCCCGACCGATGACATTTTTTCTGGGTAAAAAGCCCCAATAACGAGAGTCATTACTATCGTTGCGGTTATCTCCCATGACAAAAAATTCGTCTTCTGGGACTTTCACTGGTTGATATGGCTGATTTGGTGGTTCAGCGATGTAGTCTTCTGCCAAGGGTTGACCGTTAAGGTAGACTTTGCCAGAAGCAACACTAATTACCTCACCAGGCTGGCCAATAACCCGCTTTATGAAAGCTTGGTCTTTAGGATATCCCCGACGTTGTAGTTCTGCGGGTGGCTGAAAAACAATAATATCCCCAGTTATGGGAGGGTGAAAATGGTAGGATATTTTTTCCACCACCAAGCGATCGCCTGTATGCAAGGTGGGCAACATCGAATCAGAAGGTATATAGCGGGGTTCGGCAATAAAAGTCCGGATCAGGAACGCCAAACACAATGCGATCGCAATTAAAATCAGATTTTCTTGCCAACTACGCCATACTTTTAACGACGCACGCTCTTCTTTTGCATCACTTTCGTGAGGAACCATAAAACTTTCTAGCCAGTTTAAGAAGTGGGACAAATACCTTGATTATTTTGACTCAAAAGGTATACTGATAAACAACATGGGTTCTGCATAAACCCATACAGATATTAAATAATACAGTTAGCGCATCTACCAAAGATAAGCAAAAGTGCTGTAAATAAACTATCACCTGCCTAAGGCAATATAAGCTAAATAATTAGGATTTTTGGATAGATGATTAAAAATCATAATTCTAATTGCTGCAATTATAAGGCAAGTTATTAAATAATTTTCAGTTTTGCTTCCTCCTGCTAAAAAATTAGTTCCACATTGTTAGAGCGGTACAGCCAGTCGGTTTTTTGTTGGAGCAGAAAATTGGTCGTTGAGTTGCAAAAAAAGTTTCCTGAATGTCTTGAAATATATGCTTCATTTTCGCTGAACACTAAGATGTTTATTCCATTATTCCAGTAGAGTAGTTTATCTACTTTTTGCGAACGAATAAAAATATGTTTTTTCATATGTTGTGTGAGCAAAAAATCTGCCCATAAAAGGCTCATATCCAGCAATTACCTGGAAACCTGCTTGGGTCTATATTATTAAGTAATGTTACGTTTATTTTAAGGTTATTTAATGTATTTTTAGATACACAAATATAGCTTGAGCAAGTGTAATTAGTAAAAAATCCTTCATAATAAAGGTAGAGTATAGTGTTTAGTATAGATGTATACTACATGAACGCAATTTTAACAACTAGATTATAAATAATGTAAGTGATTTACGTAATTATACGGTGACATTATATATTAGATTGTACTATTAATAATATATCAATCTTCTTTACTATCAAGAAGAAGCTACTAGCAATTGAAGCTTAAGTACCAGCATCAAAAATAGAGTTGAACTGCCGATAAAATTATTTTTGCTGAATGAGTTAAAAGTATCTAGATTAACGAATACATGCCCCTTGGCAATGAGAAACTATATTGAATCAATTTTCGTCTGTTTATTTCATAGAAAATACAAGGCAACATTCTGCCAGTTAAAAATTTAACTTTTTCTTAAAAAAGAAGCAATGGCAGCAGGCAGTAAGATATATCTTATCAAGAATAGAACTAATAGTTTATTAGACTCTTTTTTGAAAGATACACCATCCCTTTTAATTAATTTTGTATGCTAACCAAATAATTTACTAAGCTGTAAATTATACAACTTTCCTGTAAGAAAGTCTTGCTATAAAAACCTCAGCTAGCGAAAAGTTCAAATTGTCGGGCGCGATAGTTGAGCTACATCTTATTTGTAAAGCTATAAAACTTGAAAGGATAATACTGCCTTAGCAGTGAAGTTAAAGACAGTAATTAAAAGGGTTTTGGGGTGTAATTAATTATCTGATTGTGCTCCTTCTTAGAGCTAGCGGTAAGAATGTGGAATTGCAGACCTTGCCTTTTATGAATGGTTGACATTCAACAGTACCAAGTACTATATAAGCGTTTTTCCAAATCTAGATGCTCTAGATTTCAGTTAAAGCCGTATAGTCTGTTTTTTTGATTGTAAATTTCTATTAGTCCAATTCCAATTGTCAGGATTAGCAGAAAGCAGATGGTATCTAAGATATCTAAAAAAATGTGCTATAACGTACCGTCATAACCGTGGTTGATGGTTCGATCTTTGAAGGAGCTATGAGGTGGAAAACAATAAGTCATTTCTGTGGCCAGAAGGAATATTAATTGCACTGCTTGCTTTATGTGGTGTTTTTAGCCTTGCTTTCATGATGCTTCTAAGGCCAAATCCTTCAGAGGCTCAGAGCCAACAAAATATAAATGTGAAGGATGTAAGTGCAAACATAGGAACTCAGCAGCGCATTGAGAAATTAAAGGCGACGATGCTTACAAGTTGGCAGCAAGAAGCACAAACAAAAGGACTATCTTACGCTCTACCATCACGTTTTCAAGGGGCAATAGTTAAAGCGGCAAAACTCACTAAGGCGGAGAAAGTAATTGCTCTTACCTTTGATGATGGGCCTTGGCCTCAGACCACAGCGCAAGTGCTAGATATTCTAAAATCAAATAATATTAAAGGGACGTTTTTTGTCGTTGGGCAAAACCTAAAAAATTATCCAGAGTTAGGAAAGCAGATTGTCTCTCAAGGTCACGTCATTGCCAACCATACTTGGCATCACTGGTATCATTCCTTTAATCCACAAGCAGCAGCTTTTGAAATTGACCGCACAACAGACCTAATTTATCAAATTACAGGTGCTAAAACAAATCTCTTCCGACCGCCAGGTGGCAACCTGCACAATGGATTAGCTGCTTATGCTAAAGGTAAAAAATATGCCGTGGTCATGTGGTCAGCGGACTCCATAGACTATAAGTTGCCAGCTGTACCAAAGTTGATCGATAACGTGATTAAAGATTCAAAGCCTGGCGGTATTGTGCTAATGCATGATGGTGGTGGTAATCGTTCCAAAACTGTACAAGCTTTACCAGAAATTATTAGCAACTTCAGAAAGCAAGGCTATCGCTTTGTGACTATTCCAGAACTTTTAGAAATGGAAGATGCAGACCAAAAGCTACTTGCTAACAAAAAGTAATTATTAATTATAGGTAATTAGTCAATAGTAATTGACTAAAAAGTAAAATTATATTTTTTACTTATAATGGCTTATTTATGACTGAAATTTAGACAGTTCTAGGTGCGAAACTAAAGAACAAATCAACTGAAAACTTGACAAATAATCTTGGTTATTGAAATGACGGTTTAACCCAGCAATGGAGATGCAATAACTGTCCAAGCTGCCATATATGTTCCAGCGTACTTATTGGAATAGTCAGTAGTGCTATCGGGAACAAACCAGTCAGGAGTTTTCTTCTGCTGTCTAACTTTTTTGTCCAAGCCAATTTGTAGAGAAATATTCTCGTAAACAATTTTTGCATTTACAGCTTTCAGCAATTCTTCTACCAAATTTTGTAGCCATTCTGCCCGAACATAAAGATTATGGGATGGATGATCACCATAAGCAAAAGGTACAATAAGCACCAGATATCCTTTGTCGCTTATTAGTTTGTCCAAACAGAATTGAACAAGCTGTTGATCGTCATTTTTTTCTAGTGTTTCCTTGTCGACATTATGAAATAGTAATCCGGCTAGCACGACAGCATCAAATTTTTGATTTTCTGAAGCAAATTCTGGCAGTATTACCGATAAATCTTTGGCAGTAAACTTCTTGTTGGGGTATAGCTTTGAACAGTACTGAATCGCAGCTTCACTGTGATCTATCCCAAGGTAATCACATCGCTCAGGTAGATATTTGTTCAAGGCCCCATTGCCACATCCTAAATCTAATAAAGAGAATGAACGTTGCTTAAAAGCCTCATCGAGATACCAAACCGATGGTGTGTATCGGGTAGCATTTTCAGAAGATTCAAAGTATGAATAATAATCATCTTGAAAACGTTCTTCTTCAGAAGTTTTGCGATCGGGAGCTTGATCTTCTATAAGCATTTTTATAGACAAATCCTACTTTTTGGGACACATTTATATGGCAGTTTACCAGGATTTAGGTAATGCCTTCTATACTCAATTAGGTAGATTTCAGGACATTGTTGATCTCAACTTTATTACTTGCACTTTCACAGGATTTGATTGCTCAGACATTTTTGTTGCTTTAGTCTAAAGTCCAATTATGAATTAATTAATGAATATTTCCCCTTTTTTAGGGGGAATATTTTTTTCTCTCTACACTTTTTTTAAGGGGTAAATACAGGTGACTGCTTTGGATGCCCAAAGCAGTTTTCGCAGAGTACCTGTTTGTGCAATTTCTCCGACGGGAGAATGGCTTAAGACCAAGTATGAAAACAGTTACAGTTACTAATGACTAGTCACTAAACTTAACTCGGTTGTTTCTTTTTCAGGATCAGCTTCTGCACTATCAGCTTCAGAAGGCGGAACCAACTGCCAGAATTTCGGCAAAAATTCTTGCCAATCTTGGAGAATTTTCTTCGCCTTTAGTGAACCAGTTCGTTCCCCATGAGTTTTAATTAACTCTTGCAGTTGTTTTGCACCTGCTTCTGTAATCACCCTCTGGATTTTGACAATTTCCGGGTTGACTAATTCACGAAATGAATCATCTTCATCCAAGAAGTACGCTAGTCCACCAGTCATCCCAGCAGCTACGTTACGTCCTACTTTGCCGAGGACGACAATCACACCACCAGTCATATATTCGCAGCAGTGATCCCCAGCGCCTTCAATCACTGCTATCCCTTTGGAGTTTCTTACAGCAAAACGCTCTCCTGCTAGTCCGTTGGCAAATAACATGCCACCAGTAGCACCATAGAGGCAAGTATTGCCAACTATCACGTTTTGTGATGCCTTATAGGTAGCATCGGTTGGAGGTTTGATGATTATTTCACCACCATGCATCCCTTTACCTACGTAGTCGTTTGCCTCTCCTTCCAGGGTCAGAATTATACCAGGGAGGTTGAAAGCACCAAAGCTTTGCCCAACACTGCCTGTGAAGTTGAGATTAATTTGTCCTTTAAAGCTGCTGTCACCATATTGAGAAGCGATCGCTCCCGCTAATCTTGTGCCTACTGTTCTGTCAGTATTGACAATAGGGTAAGTCTTGGTGACAGTAGACTGGTTGCGAATGGCAGCCTGAATGTCGGGATCGGCAATCAATTTGTCATCCAAAACCACGCCGTTACTGTGGACTTCTTCATGCAGCAACCAGCTACGATTGTCTCTGGTATCTGGTAGCTTAAGTAAACAATCCAGGTTCAGCGATCGCGTTTTGGTGAGTTTTGCCTCTGGGCGCAGTTTCAACAAATCTGCACGTCCAATAATTTCTGACAAAGAACGGTAACCTAGTCGCGCTAGCAGACTACGCACTTCTTCGGCGATGAAGTAAAAGAAGTTAACAACCTGTTCCGGCATTCCCGTAAACCGCTTGCGGAGTTCTTCTTTCTGAGTAGCAACACCCACAGGGCAAGTGTTCATGTGGCAAACTCGCGCCATGATACAGCCTTCAGCAATCATGGCGATGGAGCCGAAACCGAATTCTTCACCGCCCATCAATGCACCTATTACTACATCCCAGCCACTCTTGAGTCCGCCATCTACGCGCAAAATCACGCGATCGCGCAGGCTATTTTCCATCAAGACACGATGCACTTCACTTAAACCCAATTCCCACGGTGAACCTGCGTGTTTAATCGAACTTAGTGGCGATGCACCTGTACCACCATCATGTCCAGAAACCTGGATAATATCAGCGTTTGCCTTAGCTACACCAGCAGCGATCGTGCCAATGCCTACTTCTGCAACTAGCTTCACCGATACCTTTGCTTTGGGATTAATTTGGTGCAGATCAAAAATCAGTTGCGCTAGGTCTTCAATGGAATAAATATCGTGGTGCGGTGGTGGCGAAATCAGCGTTACACCTGGCTTCGAGCGCCTTAACATCGCAATGTATTGGCTCACCTTTGGCCCTGGTAGCTGTCCACCTTCTCCAGGCTTGGCACCTTGGGCAATTTTAATTTCAATTTGTTTGGCGTTGACTAGGTACTCTGGCGTGACACCAAAGCGTCCCGATGCAACTTGCTTAATGGCACTATAGGCTTTATCACCATTCCGCAATCCTTTTAAATGAGGTAGGGTTGGCGAGTGACCAGACTCGTCTACATCATCTAGAACTGTATAGCGCACTGGGTCTTCGCCACCTTCTCCAGAGTTTGATTTACCGCCAATGCGATTCATGGCGATCGCTAAAGTTTCATGAGCTTCTCTTGACAAAGCGCCTAAAGACATGCCGCCGGTGCAGAAGCGCTTGACAATTTCAGTTACCGACTCCACTTCTTCTATAGGAATTGGGGTGCGATCGCCTTGGAAGTCTAGCAAGTCCCGCAAGGCAGTTACTGGCCTACCTTGGAGATGCTTTTGGTAGACTTCGTAGTGGTCATAGTTTTTGCCATCTAAAGCCTTATGCAGCGCCTTAACCATTTCTGGACTATTCATGTGGTACTCGCCGCCAGGACGGTACTGCACAAAGCCCAGGTTTTGTAACTTATTGGCAGTTACTTCTGGGAAAGCTTTGCAGTGGAAGGAAAGCACTTCATCAGCTAGTTCACTAATACTCAAACCACCGATACGGGAAGTCGTACCACGGAATCCTAATTCGATTAAATCTCCACCGATGCCAATAGCTTCAAAGATTTGGGCTGCTTGATAGCTGGAGAGCAGAGAAATTCCCATCTTGGAGAGAATTTTTAGCAAACCTGACTCTACTGCTTTGCGATAGTTTCCTAAAGCTTGTTCTAGGGTGAGGGTTGGAATTTTTTGCACACCCATTAACTTTTGAGTTTTGGGATCAGACCACCAATCACGCACCGTATCTAAAGCCATATACGGGCAAACTGCACCAGCACCGTAGCCAATGAGACAAGCAAAGTGATGAGTACTCCAGCATTGGGCAGTATTGACAATCAGGGATGTTTTCATTCGCAGCCCTTCCCGAATCAGGTGATGATGTACAGCACCCACTGCTAACAGGGGAGGAATGTATGTATCTTCTGGGCTGATACCGTCATTTCCCTTATCGCTTAAGATTAAAATCTTTGCACCTGCGCGGACTGATTCAGCTGCTTGTGCTTGTAAAGATTGGACTGCGGACTTTAATCCTTCAGGGCCGGTAGCGATCGCAAATAGGGTTGACAACTCAGCGGTGGCAAATCCTGACAGCTTAATTGCCTCTAACTCACCATCAGTTAACACTGGCGATTCGAGCTTCAATCTCCGAGCATATTCTGGCTTGGGTTCTAATAAGTTACCTCGTTCACCCAGTTCGACTTTCAGAGACATCACTAGCTTTTCCCGTAGGGGATCAATTGCCGGGTTTGTCACCTGAGCAAAGCGCTGTTTGAAATAGTCATAAAGCAGGTGGGGTTTTGTTGACAGCACTGCTAAAGGAATATCATCCCCCATGCAGAAAGTCGGCTCTGAACCTGCGATCGCCATTGGATGAATCACCATTTCCACATCTTCTGTGGTGTAGCCAAAGGCAGTTTGACGCTGAAGTAAGATTTGCTTGTCAATACTCAATTGTCCAGGGTCATTTGTCATTTGTCCTTTGCCATTACCATTTGCTAATGACGGATGACCGATCCCTTCGGGGTTCGCCAATCGCTCATGGGGGAGATCCCCAAGACCGCGTTGGCTCACCAATGACTTTAATTCTTGACGGTACTGTTGCAGCCATTCTCCATAAGGGTGCTGCTTGGCAATCCGCTGTTTAATCTCCCAATTCTTCAGCACTTCATGATTTTCTAAATCCACGGCAATCATTTGCCCTGGGCCGAGTCTACCTTTCTCGACAATATTCGCTTCTGGAAAGTCCACTACACCAGCTTCGGAAGCTACTACAATGTAATCATCTTTAGTGATCACGTAGCGAGCTGGTCTTAAGCCATTACGATCTAGTGTTGCACCAACTTTTTTGCCATCGCTGAATACTAAAAGTGCTGGCCCGTCCCATGCTTCTTGTAGACCGCTGTAATATTCGTAGAAATCAACAATTTCTGGAGAGTCACGTAAAGAAGGCTGATTTTGGTAAGCCTCTGGAACCATAATCATTAAAGCTTCCAAGGGACTGCGTCCAGAGGACACCAGCAATTCCACTACATTGTCTAGGGTAGCCGAGTCGCTGTTATCAATATGAACTAATGGCTTGAGTTCCTGGATGCGATCGCCCCATACAGGATGATTCAGGCTAGCTTCTCGTGCCATCATCCAGTTGATGTTACCCAATAAGGTATTGATTTCGCCGTTGTGCCCCAAAAGCCGCATTGGTTGAGCTAGGGGCCACTTGGGCATCGTGTTGGTACTAAAGCGACGGTGATAGACAGCAAAGGCACTTTTATAAGCTGGATTTTTTAAATCCTCATAAAAGCTGCCCAATACAGCAGAACGCACCATGCCTTTGTAGACAATCGTGCGGCTTGACAACGAGCAGATATAAAATTCTTCTGAGATGTTGGTTGCAGCTTTACTAATTCGGCGGCGGGTAATGTACAACTGCCGTTCTAATTCATCGCCGCTTTTGTCAACAGAAGCTAACAAAACTTGTTCAATCTGGGGTTGATTTTCTCTTGCTTGTACACCCAGTAAATCAGGTTGCACTGGCACTACTCGCCAACCCAGTACAATCAATTTTTCTTCGGTCGCTACTTGCTCAACTGTCGCTCTAGCTTTTTGTGCTGCTTGTTGGTCTTGTGGTAGAAAGATCATCCCAACAGCTATATTATTGATGGATGGAAGTTCCTTCCCCCTTTCGGCAAAGTCTTGTTGAAACAACTCCCAAGGGATAGCTGTCAATACTCCAGCACCATCACCAGAGTCTTGATCGGCGCTACAACCTCCCCGGTGTTCTAAGCAGGTTAAAGCAGCTAAGGCTTTTTCGACAATTTCGTGGCTGGTATGATTTTGGCGATGAGCAATAAAACCTACACCACAGGCATCTCTTTCCTCTACTAACCACTTTTGCCCCTGATAGGTATCTCTTGAATTTATATCCACTGTGATTTGTTGGTCTTGATTCATCGGTTTATTATTCATACCCTGTTCCTGAAGTATTGAGTTACCAATTTTGCCACTACGTTATGGAAAAAATTTCTAAATTCCGCGATGGAAAAATATACAAGCACCGAAATTTAGGGAAAAAAAATTTTAACTTCGGTTTTACTTTGTTAGTTGACCCGTGTTAAAATGTTTACGTATCTTTATGTATTTATGCGGTGTTAGACAAGTTACCTCCGCCAAGACATCATTTTTGCCCTGACAGTTTCTTTTTTATATTGTGAAGCTAAGTATTTTCTCAATTCCCTTTTTCCAGATGCACGCTAGCTACTCATAGAGCCTATTTCGGCTCACCTGAAACAAAACTAAAACTGAACGCTGTACTATCTTTTAAAGCCAAAGCCATCCTGATCCAGCAATAAAATCAGCGTATTACAATATATACCCATTTGACAATTCCCAAATATCTTTGCTGCCTAGAGTTTTGCTGCTTATAGTAGCCGCATGTATTACTATTAACTAGACCTTACTGAAGTAACTTTCAGTGAGGATTGAATATCTTAATCCAGTTTTGATAACCAAAACTACCGTGTATAGTGTGGTTAGAATTAGTGCTAGTTAAAACACTTGATTGCAGTGGCTTTAGCGTCTAAATAAATTGGCTGATGCCTAAAAGAGATGACTAGCCAATATATAGAATACCATGTTTTTTCAAAAATAAACTCATGTTATTTTTATATTTCCAAATAATTAGTTAATTTATACCTTGGGTCATAGTTTTCAAAAGTACTAAGTAAATTATGGTAAAAATGCCGAATTGTTGCCAATCAGGGATTAGCGATGGCTCCGCCAATGCCAAGGGCGATCGCAGATTTTTCCGGGCTACTGTGTCACCAATACTTTTAACATTACTGTGCTTAACTACTACCTGTGCTACCAACGCCCAGGAGTCTCCAAAAAATTTCCAATCAATACTAAGGCTGATCTCCCAGTCACCTGCACCTCCTTTAACAGGTGTAGTATCCTCTGGTAATCAAATTTCCCTCAATGGTCGTACTTTACCAGGAACTTGGTTGCAACGACCTGGAAAATCTGGTCAGGTGACAACTCATCTCAGTGATGGGGTATTTAGGCAATTAATTGGAGTAAATTTCTTAAACAGTAGTAATTCAGCGAAGCAACCAATACAGTGGTTTTCATCGGTAACAAAGCCACTGGTTTTAACCACCAGGCTACTAGGAGCATATCGCTATCTGGATATTAGTAATTTTGCTCAAACATCTGGATGGCAGATCCAAACCAATGGCAATACCTTGGTAATTACTACCCCAAAAGCACAAATTACAAATATTATTCAGAGCCAGGAACGTCCAGAGGCAAGTGCCCTTTTGCAACAAACTCGGATTCTTGTCGATTTAGACCGTCCAACTCCCTGGCAAGTTACACAAGGATCAGTTATTAAAAAAATTCAAACTTCACCTTCTGATCCAGACACACCAACTCCCAAATCCACTGTACCGCCAAATCGAGAGTGGACAATTACCCTGGATGGAATAGCCGATCCCGTTTTGATAGAACGCTATACACCGCAGCCACCAGCAGCAGCACCAACATTGCTGCCAAACCTGCTCAAACAATTATTACCAACTACACCAACACAACCAATACCGCCAGCCCCTGAACCACTGATTCAACAAGTAAAGGTGGTCAAAAACCAAACCATTATTAGTCTGAGCGTTCCCTTCGGTCTATCACCTCAAGTTAGTAGTGTCGCTAACCCCAATCGCCTGATTATCGATATTCGACCCGATCCCCTAGAAGAACGAGATATTACTTGGGCCCCAGGATTGCGCTGGCGACAGAATTATGTAAACTTAGGCACAGAACGCTTCCCGGTTGTCTGGTTAGAAGTTAATCCCCGTAAATTTGGGCTAACGTTGAAACCCATGTGGGCTAGTCCTGATGGGCTTGCGGGTACTGCTCCCTTAATTCAAACAGCACAACGTTACTTAGCAGTAGCTGGAATTAACGGTGGTTATTTTAACCGCAATAACAGATTGCCCTTGGGTGCAATTCGTCAGGATGGTCAGTGGTTATCAGGCCCCATTCTCAACCGGGGCGCGATCGCTTGGAATGATTCTGGCCAATTTTACTTCGGTCGTCTTACCTTAGAAGAAACTTTAATCACGGCAAATAATCAGCGCCTACCAATTCTGTTTCTTAACAGCGGTTACGTCCAGAGTGGCATTGCTCGTTACACTCCAGCTTGGGGAGCAACTTACACGCCCTTGACGGATAATGAAATTATCCTATTGGTACAGAAAAACCAAGTTACTCAACAGTTACCAGGGGGGAAAGTTGGTGAGGCAGCGGTTCCTATTCCCCAGGATGGCTACCTACTAACCTTACGCGCCAACGCTGTTACTGCTGCCTCACAGTTACCTATTGGCACCGCAGTAAGCATTTCCAGCAGCACTGCTCCCACTGATTTTAGTCGTTATCCCCACATTATCGGAGCTGGGCCGCTGTTAATCCAAAACCGTCAAATTGTTCTTGATGCCAAAGGTGAAAAATTCAGCAATGCCTTTATTGCCGAAAAGGCTATTCGTAGCGGTATTTGCACAACGGCAACAGGCACACTCATGATTACTGCCGTGCATAATCGTGCAGGCGGCTATGGTCCTAATTTGGCAGAACATGCCCAACTGATGCAACAGATGGGCTGTGTGAATGCCCTAAATTTGGATGGTGGTAGTTCTACCAGCCTTTATTTAGGAGGGCAACTACTTGACCGATCGCCTAGTACTGCTGCTCGTGTTCATAACGGAATTGGTATTTTCCTGAAACCACGATAATGAGGGAGTAGGGAGTAGAAAAATCTCTTAATCACCAATGCCCAATGTCCAATCTTTTTTTAAAGTTTAGAACAAGCTGTCATTTTGCTTGATGAAGACTTGGTGTAGATACAAGAGTTTTAGTAGTGATGATTTACACCGTCACGTTTGATTTTGTTATGTTTGTCAAGGTGCAACAAAATTGCTGATTTCCAACCTTGCAAGATAGCGCCAGATTTTTTATCAATAGTTAAGAGTACCAACGGTTTGTTATGTCTTCAAATGAGGTAACTATGGCTCGATATCAAGAAACTACACAGACTGACACTCTACACCTACCTTCAACTATCACTTCCAGAGGCGTTGCTGCAACTGAGTTACGCCCTTGGGGTGCTTTTACAGTTTTGGAAGAAGGGCGCGGATACAAAATCAAGCGCATTGAAGTTAAGCCCGGACACCGCCTCAGTCTACAGATGCACCACCACCGCAGTGAACATTGGATTGTCGTCTCTGGTACAGCTAGGGTGACTTGTGGGGAGAAAGAAGTACTACTGAGCAATAATGAGTCAACCTATGTACCTCAATGTACATCTCATCGTTTAGAGAATCCTGGCGTAATCCCTTTGGTATTAATTGAAGTGCAAAATGGCGAATACTTGGGTGAAGATGATATTATTCGCTATCAAGATGACTATGCCCGTACCAAGGATTAAAACCAAAAAAACGCCATTAAAGCTCTAATCGCAAAACCAAATACATTTTTGTGCAAACCGTCTTTGGTAACCACTGCACGCCAGAAGTCCCTACCTAGTTAAGGTGGGGACTGAAGCATGTTACTGTTATAAATATAGTAATAGCGATCGCCTCATGGCTTCGGTAATTTGGAATTTTCGAGGAGCGAGACTTAAACCATCTGTCTGTAAAATGAAGATAGGGTATTTAATAATTTAATTGCGGAAAACGAGTTCCATGATTAATCTGAGTCAAGCAGCCGCGAGTGAAATTGGGCGAATTCAGTCCAAGCAGCAGCCAAATGTCTTGTTTAGATTGGCAGTCAAACCAGGCGGTTGTTCTGGATTCTTTTATGATATGTCCTTCGATGAAGCAATAAAAGTTGGCGACCAAGTTTTCGACTTGGATGAGATTCAAGTAGTTATAGATGCCACAAGCTTAAATTACCTCAATGGTTTGGGGGTCGATTATTCAGAAGATTTAATGGGTGGTGGTTTTCGCTTCCACAATCCCCAGGCAATAGCAAGCTGTGGCTGTGGTAATTCCTTCTCCATAGCTAATCAATAGTCCTTAAATTAGCGATCGTTTGCTAATAACAAAAGAAAAATTACAATTGACATAAAACACTAAAAAACGATATAATCAGGATTTGTTAAAACTTAGACATATAAGCAGCTTTACGCGCTGTAACTCATGCCAACAATACAGCAGCTAATACGTAACGAGCGCGAACAAGCGCGTCAGAAAACCAAGTCCCCGGCTCTGAAACAATGCCCCCAACGTCGGGGAGTTTGTACCAGAGTATACACGACCACACCAAAGAAGCCTAACTCAGCTCTACGCAAAGTAGCAAGAGTCAGACTTACATCTGGATTTGAAGTCACAGCTTACATTCCAGGTATTGGTCACAACTTACAAGAACACTCAGTTGTGATGATTCGTGGCGGTCGGGTTAAGGATCTACCAGGCGTGAGATACCACATTATTCGTGGCACCCTAGATACAGCCGGAGTCAAAGACCGCAAACAAGGCCGTTCCAAGTATGGAACCAAGCGTCCTAAAGAAGCGAAAAAATAGGATTAGGCGATTAATCGCATCCAACACGATTAATCGTCTACCTTAAAGCGCCCAAGGACAAAAAACTATCAGGGTCTGTGTTCTAACAGCAGTTATGAAAGCTGCTCAAGTCTGTTAAAAAAAATCAAGCTACACCTACACTAAGCGAGCAAGTGTAGAAGTTCTGAGGAGAATGCTGTAACCCACAGCATAATTCTAATCTGGACATTAAAGTTTAGAATCTTGTCGCCTTGAGTATTTAGTTGCAAATAGCAAGTCAATGAATTTTAGATTTTAGATTTGCAATTTTGGATTGGTCGAACCCACAAGGGGATGAGGCTTACAGACTTTTGATTTTTTCCAATCCTTGTGGTCGGAACATCTACCAAAAACTCTAATCCAAAATTGGCAGTCAATTAAGTCAGCCTTGCTGCAACAGTCGAAAACAAAATTGAGAAAGTCTGAGGGTTGGGTTCCACAGCTTTTAGTTTCCGGTGTCTGATAGCATATAATTTCGTTGCCAATTCCGAATTAAAGGTGAAGTATGTCTCGTCGTGGTGTTATTCAAAGGCGCCCAGTTCCGTCTGACTCCGTATATAACAGTCGCCTTGTGAGCATGATTATCAGACGGATCATGCGTCATGGCAAGAAATCACTTGCCGCACGGATTGTTTATGATGCATTAAAAACTATTGAAGAACGCACTGGTAGCGGTGCTTTGGAAACCTTTGAAAGAGCAGTGCGAAATGCCACGCCTTTAGTAGAAGTAAAAGCTCGGCGAGTAGGCGGAGCAACCTACCAAGTACCAATGGAAGTGCGTTCAGAACGGGGCACGACCCTAGCACTGCGTTGGTTAGTGCAATATTCCCGGTCTAGACCAGGCCGGACAATGGCAAGCAAATTGGCAAATGAGTTAATGGATGCTGCGAACGAAACTGGTAATGCCATTCGTAAACGCGAAGAAACGCACCGAATGGCGGAAGCTAACAAAGCATTTGCACACTATCGTTACTAAGTAGAAAAGCGATATATCGCCTTGCCGAAGCGGTATATCGTGGATTTACAAAAAAGACGGTTTTCCGTAAAAGTATAGAATCTTAACAAAGAGTAATATACAAGATATCATGAGGCAAAAACTATAGGAGGTAGCTGTGGCACGCACGATCCCGCTAGAGAAAGTACGCAACATTGGTATTGCGGCGCATATAGATGCGGGCAAAACAACAACAACAGAGAGAATATTATTTTACTCTGGGATAATTCATAAAATTGGCGAAGTTCATGAAGGAACTGCCGTCACAGACTGGATGGAGCAGGAGCGGGAGCGGGGAATCACCATTACTGCCGCTGCTATCAGTACCAGTTGGAAAGATCATCAAATTAACATTATCGATACTCCGGGTCACGTAGACTTCACAATTGAAGTTGAGCGTTCCATGCGCGTGTTGGATGGTGTAATCGCAGTCTTTTGTTCTGTGGGTGGCGTGCAACCGCAGTCTGAGACAGTGTGGCGTCAAGCAGAACGCTACAAAGTTCCTCGGATAGCCTTCATAAACAAGATGGATCGCACCGGAGCGAACTTTTATAAAGTTCACGACCAAATCCGCGATCGCCTGCGGGCGAATGCGATCGCCATTCAACTGCCAATTGGTAGTGAAAATGACTTCCGAGGTATCGTTGACCTAGTACGGCAACGTGCGTATATTTACGCCAATGACCAAGGAACCGATATCCAGGAAACCGATATTCCGGAAGAATTGCAAGCGCAGGTAGACGAATTCCGAACCAAGCTAATAGAAGCCGCAGCAGAAACCGATGATGCTCTGATGACTAAGTACTTCGAGGGCGAAGAACTTACAGAACAGGAAGTTAGGACTGCCCTGCGTAAAGGCACAATTGCGGGGACGATTGTACCAGTACTTTGCGGTTCAGCATTTAAAAACAAAGGCGTGCAGTTGATGCTGGATGCCGTTGTAGATTACCTGCCAGCGCCAAGTGAAGTACCGCCAATTCAAGGCTTACTGCCGAATGGCGATACTGTTGAGCGGCGGGCTGATGACAACGAACCCCTAGCAGCTCTGGCATTCAAAATTATGGCTGACCCTTACGGTCGCCTCACATTTGTTCGCGTTTATTCTGGTGTCCTGAAAAAGGGCAGCTACGTTCTCAACGCTAGTAAGAATAAAAAAGAACGGATTTCCCGCTTAGTTCTCATGAAGGCAGATGATCGACAAGACGTCGATGAACTGCGAGCGGGTGATTTAGGAGCAGCTCTGGGATTGAAAGACACCTTGACAGGTGACACCCTCTGTGATGATGGATCGCCAGTAATTCTGGAATCCCTATTCATTCCTGAGCCTGTGATCTCGGTAGCGGTTGAACCCAAAACCAAGAACGACATGGACAAGCTGTCCAAGGCTCTGCAATCTCTCTCAGAAGAAGACCCCACCTTCCGTGTCCGCGTCGATCCGGAAACAAACCAAACCGTGATCGCGGGGATGGGAGAGCTACACCTAGAAATTCTAGTAGACCGGATGTTACGAGAATTCAAGGTGGAAGCGAATGTAGGTGCGCCGCAAGTAGCTTACCGAGAAACAATTCGGAAAGCTGTGAACAAAGTTGAGGGCAAATTCATTCGCCAAAGTGGTGGTAAAGGCCAATACGGTCACGTTGTGATCAATTTGGAGCCAGGAGACCCTGGTACTGGCTTTGAATTCGTCTCCAAAATTGCTGGTGGTTCAGTACCTAAAGAGTACGTTGGTCCCGCAGAACAAGGAATGAAAGAAAGCTGCGAATCCGGTGTTCTAGCTGGATATCCGTTGATTGACGTCAAAGCGACGCTAATTGATGGGTCATACCACGATGTAGACTCTTCGGAAATGGCTTTTAAAATCGCTGGCTCAATGGCGATGAAAGAGGCTGTGCTGAAAGCTTCACCCGTCCTCTTAGAGCCTATGATGAAAGTTGAGGTTGAAGTTCCTGAAGACTATATCGGGAACGTCATTGGCGACCTCATCGCCCGCCGAGGGCAGATTGAAAGCCAAAGCACCGAACAGGGACTCGCTAAGGTCGCATCCAAAGTTCCATTAGCGACCATGTTTGGCTACGCCACTGATATCCGGTCGAAGACCCAAGGTCGGGGTATCTTCACGATGGAGTTCAGCCACTACGAAGAGGTGCCTCGCAGCGTAGCTGAAACTATCATTGCAAAAAGCAAAGGGAACGCTTAGTTAAAATAAGGAAATGAGCATTCATGGCACGCGCAAAGTTTGAAAGAAATAAACCCCACATCAATATCGGTACTATTGGCCACGTTGACCACGGTAAAACCACGTTAACAGCAGCCATCACTATGACCTTGGCAGCTATGGGTCAAGCTATAGCTAAGGGCTACGATCAAATCGATAACGCGCCAGAAGAAAAGGCACGGGGTATTACCATCAATACCGCTCACGTTGAGTATGAAACCGAAAATCGGCACTATGCTCACGTAGACTGTCCTGGACACGCTGACTATGTGAAGAACATGATCACTGGCGCTGCTCAGATGGATGGTGGCATCCTCGTAGTTGCTGCTACTGATGGTCCTATGCCCCAAACCCGCGAACATATCCTGTTGGCAAAACAGGTGGGCGTTCCCAGTCTGGTTGTATTCTTGAATAAAGAAGACTTGATGGATGACCCAGAACTCTTGGAACTAGTGGAACTAGAACTTAGAGAACTGCTTTCCAGCTACGATTTCCCTGGTGATGATATCCCCATCATCAAAGGATCTGGTCTGCAAGCTCTTGAAGCAATGACCAAGAATCCCAAGACCCAACGCGGTGAAAATCCTTGGGTAGATAAAATCTATGAATTGATGGACGCTGTGGATTCTTTCATCCCCACCCCTGAGCGGGATGTTGATAAGCCCTTCCTAATGGCTGTAGAAGACGTGTTCTCAATCACAGGTCGTGGTACTGTCGCCACCGGCCGGATTGAACGGGGTGTTGTCAAAGTTGGCGATAACGTTGAACTAGTGGGTATCAGAGATACTCGCGCCACTACCGTAACTGGTATTGAAATGTTCAAGAAGAGTCTTGACCAAGGTATGGCTGGAGATAATGCTGGCGTACTACTCCGGGGTATCCAGAAGGCTGATATTGAACGAGGTATGGTAATCGCCAAACCAGGTTCAATTAAACCTCACATGGAATTTGAAGGTGAAGTATACGTTCTAACAGAAAAAGAAGGTGGTCGTAAGACTCCATTTTTTGCTGGCTACCGTCCCCAGTTCTATGTGCGGACAACTGATGTAACTGGTACTATCAAAGCCTATACCTCCGATGAAGGCAAAGAAGTAGAAATGGTCATGCCAGGCGATCGCATCAAGATGACAGTAGAATTGATCAACGCGATCGCTATTGAACAAGGAATGCGCTTCGCTATTCGCGAAGGTGGTCGCACCATCGGTGCTGGTGTCGTCTCCAAAATTATCAAGTAGCACCTTTTTGCTCATAACGAAGGAGCAGAGATGGTATTTGTTGTGCCTCTCTGCTCCTTTCTCTTCCCTCTATAAATAAGGTAATAAGGTTACAGGGGACAGGTAATAGTTTTCTGTAACCTATAACTTGTAACCTTAAACCAGTAAATACTCCCCTAATTACGCAGAACCTGGAAAATTAAAGATGGCAACTCTACAGCAGCAGAAGATCAGAATTCGCTTACAAGCCTTTGACCGACGCTTGTTAGATACATCTTGCGAGAAGATTGTAGACACAGCTAACCGCACCAACGCTACAGCCATAGGCCCAATTCCTTTACCAACAAAACGCCGGATCTATTGTGTGCTGCGATCGCCTCACGTAGATAAAGACTCACGAGAACACTTTGAAACCCGTACTCATCGCCGAATTATTGACATTTACCAGCCCTCTTCTAAGACTATTGATGCTCTGATGAAATTGGATCTACCATCGGGTGTAGATATCGAAGTCAAACTTTAAGTAGTCATTAGTCATTAGCAAATGACAAAAAACAAATGATATTAGTATGAATTTTTACATGGCCCTGAAGAAATATATCTCAGGGCTTTTATTTAGCTAGGAAACAAATGATAGAATGTAGACAAAGTACGGGAAAAGCAGAGAAAAAGAAATTTTAAAGATTAAGTTTATACCAAGGTAACAATGACATCATCTTCTAAAATTGCAGTTCGCGAACTACCTCTGTTCCCGTTACCCGAAGTAGTTCTATTTCCTACTAGACCATTACCCCTGCACATCTTTGAATTTCGCTACCGAATCATGATGAACACGATTTTGGAGAGCGATCGCAGGTTCGGTGTTTTGATGTTAGATCCCGTTAAAGGTACAATTGCAAACACTGGTTGCTGTGCCGAAATCATTCATCACCAGCGATTGCCAGATGATCGGATCAAAATGTTGACTTTAGGGCAGCAAAGATTTCGTGTATTAGAGTATGTTCGTGAAAAGCCATACCGCGTTGGCTTAGTAGAGTGGATTGAAGACCAACCACCGACTAAAGATTTGCGACCTTTGTCTTCTGAGGTAGAACAACTACTGCGAGATGTTGTGCGTCTATCAGCTAAATTAACCGAACAAAATATCGAACTGCCAGAAGATTTGCCTGACCTCCCAACAGAGCTATCTTATTGGGTAGCCAGTAACCTTTATGGTGTGGCAGCAGAGCAGCAGTTATTGTTAGAAATGCAAGATACTGCAACTCGTCTAGAGCGGGAAGCAGAAATTTTAACTTCTACTCGAAATCACTTGGCAGCTCGCGCTGTTCTTAAAGACACGTTTAATGAAAAGTGATCAGTGAGGAGTTAGGAGTTAGGAAGAAATAACAAAAAATAAAAGATTGACAACTTATAATTTATAGTCCCTAACTGATAACTGATAACTCCTAACTTCTCAAGTAACAGCGCTGATTGGCAAAACATTGTAAGCGCCAAGAATTTTTAAAATTTCTGTGTGGATAGTTAATTCTGCTAAAGCAGATTGCATTTGTGCTTCCTTAGCATCAGCTTCTAAATCCATAAAAAACAAGTATTCGCCTAGCGATCGCTTTGTCGGACGAGATTCAATCCGGCTAAGGTTGATTCCTAACTGAGCAAATATTTGCAAAGGTTTTACCAATGCTCCTGGTGTATTGGTAGGCATACTAAAAGCTAGCGATGTGTGGCTGGCAGACGCTTTTAATGTCTGGTATCCAGCGTCTGCTTCACCCTGACTTACTACCCAAAAACGAGTAAAGTTTTCTGGATAGTCGTTGATGCCACTGGCAAGTATCGGCAGGTTGTATAGTTGAGCCGCTCTACTAGAAGCGATCGCTGCTGTTGTTGTCTCTTGCTCCAATCGCTGTAGTGCTTCAGTTGTAGAATTACTCGGAATAATCTGTACAGTCGGGAGAAACCGCTCTAACCATCCCTGACATTGTGCCAAAGCTTGCGGGTGAGAGTAAACAGTTTTAATTCTATCTAAGCTAGACGCACAGGAAATTAACATATGGGCAATGGGTAATACCAAAGCCAACTGAATTCGCAAACTGTCTAACTGCCAGAGTGTATCCAGTGTTGTAGTCACACTCCCTTCAATAGAATTTTCCACTGGCACAACAGCTAACTGAGCTTGACCATCAGCAACGGCGTGAAGTGATTGAGAAATGCTGGGATAGGGGCATAATATAGCTTCAATTCCCGTATTTTTGCTTAACCAGTTAATATAAAAATAAGTTGCTTGTTCTGCGTAAGTGCCAGGAGGCCCTAAATGTGCGATCGATAAAGTCATACCTTTAGCCTTGAGTTGCGAGTTTAATCGTTAAACAGAGATTATGATATTTTGGTCTTGGCAAATATATCCAAATCTACTCTTACTAGATACTGTTATCTCTAAAATTTACGCACTAAACGAATAGACCGAAATATGTATCCAGGAAAACAAATTATGAAAAACAGCACTTCTACCAGATAGATTTCCTGGTAGTTTTGTTGCTAAATTCTTCTGAAGATTTAAGAGCCATTATATTGGTTTCCGACCATAAATATATGCATATTATCATTTTTATGTCAAGAGCTAAATCATTATCTATATTTCTTGAACTAAAGATAGTAATGAGCGTACCAACTTTTTCCTAATCATGTATAGCTGATAAGCAACAATCATTTTTATAGTCAATAAATTTTGTACTTTTCTAATAATCAGAACTAAGTTGTTAAAAAATATTAAAATTAAGAAACAGATATTTTTATCCGCTCATGGCTACCCGGTTTACTGCCTCCCAATCGGTTGAAATCGCTGTTCCAGAGCAGCCTATTCCCATTCAGCACTACTTACGTCAGCCTCAACGTCTAGTTAAGGCGTTGGTTGACAATAGCCGGATTCAGCAACTTTCTGAGGAAGTATTTCGCTTGAAAATGCGTCCGCTAACTTTTATGTCACTGAGTATTCAACCTACCGTAGACATGAGAGTTTGGGCAGAATCCAATGGAATAATTTATTTGCGATCGCTAGGCTGTGAAATCTTGGGTTTCGAGTATATTAACCAGCGCTTTACTCTCAATTTAAAAGGGCATTTGTCTCCCAAAGAGTTAAGCACTGGCACTCACCTCCGAGGAAAGGCTGATTTAGAAGTGTTGGTGGATTTGCCACCACCATTTTCCTTCACTCCTAAGCCGATTTTAGAAGCTACTGGCAATGCTTTGCTCAAAAGCGTGCTGTTGTCGGTCAAGCAACGATTATTAAATCAACTTTTGGCGGATTATCGCTACTGGGTGATATCACAAACCAAAGATAATAGAAGACTTGACGGTGACAGTACTGAATTACCAATCCTGAGTGCTGAGTAATTTTGTAATCACTCAACACTCAGTAATTTGATTTGGCAAGGACGAAAAGACAGACGATGTAGGGGCGAGGGCCCGTATTGTTGCAAAGCCAGCAAATGCCGCTGGCTACCATAACCCTTGTTACGCTCCAGGTTGTACATAGGGTATTTTAATGCTAGACGCATTACCAGATCGTCACGCCAGACCTTAGCAACAATACTAGCAGAGGCAATAACCAGCGATCGCTCGTCCCCCTTAACTATTGTTTGTTGTGGCAGTAGCAAGTCTTTGATTGACTGATTGCCATCAACCAAGCAGATTGCGGGCTGTACTTTTAACTTCAGCACAGCCCGCTTCATAGCTAACAGTGTCGCTTGCAAAATATTTATCTTGTCAATTTCGGCAGTAGAAGCAAACCCAATTTTCCAGTCTATAGCCAGTCCACAAATTTGCTGTGCTAGCTGAGTTCTACGAAAACTAGACAACTTTTTACTGTCTTTAATTTTAGCTGCCATCAGTATTGGCAAAGCATGATTTGGTAGGATCACTGCCGCCGCTACCACAGGGCCAAATAGAGCACCTCGCCCTACTTCATCCACACCTGCAACCAATCCTGGAATCTCTGACAAGGTAGAAAACTCCAGCCAATTGGATTGTTCCAAGGGTGTTGGCGACGTTTCTACCATAAAGCAAATTAATTATCCTCGATCGCTGAGGAACGACGGCGGCGACGGCGGCTGGCAGTGGCGGCACTGTTTGCATCACTTTCGTCTGCGATCGCGTTTACCGCGGAAGGTGTCGTAGACAAGTGTCCCGAAGGGTTTGCAGTCAACTCCGCTGGTTCAGTTGTCTCTTCTATCAAAGATTTTTGTTCTGGCTCAATAACTTTTGGTATTGGTAACTTGGTTGTAATTACTTCAGGTGTTACTTTTTGGGCAATACTTGATTCTGAGGTTGATTCAGTTGGGTTCGTTGGTAGCTGACCAGGCTGAATCACGTTAATAATCACAGACTTGGTATTTTTAACCTCTTGCTCTAACTTCACCAATGGAGAGATTCCCATCAAGGCAAACATGTCCTGTTCTTGGAGGCTCATTTCTACAGTTCTAATCTCCGGCGGTTCTACCACTGGTTTGACTGGCTCTGCCTTAGTAATTTTAGTGCGCTCTACAGTGCGCTCTACTCTTTCACTCCAACCTGGTTTACCAAGGGTGGGTGAGGGAATCTCTGGTGCAACTCCTAGTTCTGGTTCCACATCAAGGTCTAGGTCTGGCTCGTTGACAAAAGCCAGTGGATTGGGAACAATCCGAGCTTCATCTTTCCCATTTAACCCATTGATGCCAATTCGACTGCGGCGAGTGCGGGTACGACGCTTATTATCATTAAGTTCTTGATAACTAGGATGATTGATCAGATTTAGGTTACTCAATTCCGAGTCGCCGTCAAATGCTTCCCCAAACCCATCATAGGTTTCTCGTGGTTCCGGGACGCGGGCAGATGGCTGACGTGGTTCTCGGTGAGGTAGGGATACAAAACGTTCACGCTCTGGTGTTTCTGCCGGTATTGGTAATCGGTTTTCGATTTCTCCAGGCAGACGCACAGTATGTCCTAAACCGCCACAGGTGGGACAAGTTTCACCAAACAATTCGTAAATGTTTTGACCCTGACGTTTGCGGGTCAGTTCTACTAAACCCAGTTCGGTTAGTTGGGCAATCTGGGGGCGAGCTTTGTCTGCTTTGAGTGCTTTATTAAAGTGTTCGAGAACTTGCAGTTGGTCACGTCGTGATTCCATATCAATGAAATCAACGACGATTACCCCGGCGATATTCCGCAGACGCAACTGGCGGGCAATTTCTGTTGCAGCTTCGCAGTTTGTCCACAAAACTGTTTCTCTAGCTGTTGCCGATCGCGTGAAGGAACCTGAGTTAACATCGATTACGGTTAATGCCTCTGTCGGCTCAATGATGATGTAGCCTCCAGAAGGTAGGTCTACTCTCGGCTTGAGGGCTTCTCTAATGGCGGCACTGATGCGGAAGTACTCTAAAATTGGAGAGCGATCGCGGTGATGGTCAATTAACAATCCCTGCGGTGTTTGACCTCCGCTCCAATTCTGCAAGTACTGCTTCACGCGCTTCAAACCAGTACTGGAATCCACGACAATCCGATTTACATCCGCGCCGTACATATCCCGCAATACTCGCTGAATGAAGTCATCGTCTCGGTTGAGTAGTGCTGGAGCACGGGTGGAATGCGCTTCCTGTTGAATGGCCTCCCATTGCTTTTGCAGCAACTCCAAGTCTTCCATAATCGCTTCTTCAGGTTTGCCTTCTGCTTCTGTACGCACAAGCAAACCCATTCCCGCCGGTTTGACCAAAATCGCTAGTGCCCGTAAGCGGTTGCGCTCACTTTCACTTTTAATCCGTCGAGATAAATTTACACCTCTACCATAGGGCATTAGTACTACGTAGCGTCCGGGTAAGGTGATATTACCCGTAAGCCGGGGTCCTTTTGTCCCCGTTGGCTCTTTCATTACTTGCACCAAAACTTTCTGCTGTGGTGCAAGTAGTTCTGTAATTGCCGCTGCGGTACGCTTTAGCTTTAATGGCCCTAAGTCGGTAACGTGAATAAAACCGTTGCGCTCTGGGTCGCCAATATTGACAAAAGCTGCATCTATCCCAGGCAATACGTTTTCTACTACTCCTAAGTAGATATCACCTATTTGATGATGACCCGTAGCAACAACTAGTTCCTGTATTTGATCTTCAGAAAAGACAGCAGCAATTTGGTGCTGCTCCGCGATGATAATTTGTTTTGGCATTCAATTTCCTCAAAAATTGGCAGCACCAATAGGTCTGGAGGTTTGTTATACCTTTGTTGCCCCTGCAACCCTCAAAAGGCGCTACTGATGATAAAAATCGCAAACCTGATGTTCTAAGTTAAATAGCTATTGGCGCTCTTAAGAGCGTTTTTACGGCGGATTATTCCAGAACGGCTGCATGTTTAAGCAATTAAATCAACCACGGATGGTTGATTTTTGATGCAATACTCTCAATAAAGAGAGTTCTGAGTTGAAAGTTCTGAATCCTGAGTGAGTTTTTAACTCAGGAAGCTTCATTTGAGAGTAATCTACTGAAGTCGTTAAGAAAAAGAAACTATTTCTATTTTCCATTCCATGGATTTATCCTTAGGGTTATATTCAGCAATACCAGCTGCTACCCTACCTTAAGTCACGCTTTGCGCGTCTGTGAACGTTTGCAAATCGGCCTAACCGACGGCATTTGTTTACCCTACGGGAACGCCAAGGGCGAACAACTCTAGAAGAGTAACTCACTAGCTCTTGGGCACTACTGTGGATTAGACATTCAGCAGTTGTTTAAAAAGCATGAATTTGGAGAAGCTAACCGAGCCTGCTGTTAGTTACTGATTCACAAGGTAGCTATAGAGAGAGTGTGCGTTCTTTAATCTGCCTCAGTTTGTCTGGGATAAAATCCTAGAATTTGCACTCTAATATCTTTGCTTTCGCCCCCTGAACACCAGGGTAGTGAACCAGCTAATTCAATGCAGCGCCAGAAAATTTCTCTTCACCCCATTCTAACGCAACCTTGCTAAAAATCAATTCCGACGATATGCCATGTTAGGACAACTACTAGCAAGTTGCCCTACAGGGATTATACCCCTAAAATTAGCCGATTGCGGTGGATGCGCAGGAGTTGAAATTCTCCACTAGCCACTGTTGCTAGCATAAATAGGATTTGTTCAGGACGCAATAGAAAACCATCTTGGCGATAGCTACCTACATAACGGATAACAGATATAGATTCTGCAATGCAATTGTAGTTTTCTACTAATTCCAGTTCAAATAAGCGATCGCGCAGATTTATGAACTGGCTCTTGCCTGACTTTGTTGTATGCTCGTACCATAGCTCGTCTTTTGCTTTGATGGTATCAATCCATTCTTGCCATTGTATAGGTGTTACTTCTTCCAGTGCTGCTACGGTAATTAAATATTCTGCTGTTTCTAGCAGTTGAGTAGCTGCCGGAGTTTTTAAATCTATCTGCTCCACATTATATATAGGTATGTCTGTGGGCATTTCCTGAACTAACTGTTCTCGAAAAGTATCTACTGCCACTGGTGCAGTTAACTCAAAATCCGCAATTTCACCACTACTAGTGGCTCCTAAAGCCAAAGCAGTTGCTACAGAAATCCGCGGCATTGGATGAAATCCACCAGTGAAAGCGATTGGTAAGCTTGCTCGCCGTACAACTCGGTCAAACAGACGGATTAAATCCAGGTGGCTTACCAAAGCCATATTACCCTGTTTTCCAAACCAAACTCGCAGTCGTTGTGCCTTAGTTGTGTTGGGGACAAATTCGCCAGCGAACTTCGGGATAGCAGGTGATTCAATCACAATGTTATGGCCAAAGTCGGTTCCACATACGCCACAGTGAGAACAACCTTCAAAAGAGCAGTCGGGTACAATTGCAGCTTCTAAGGCGCGTTGCAAGTCTTCTTTGAGCCAGTTTTTGTCAATCCCGGTATCAATATGATCCCAAGGGAGGGGAGTATCGAGGGAGTGGGGAGTTGGGAGTGGAGAGTTAGGAGTTAGGAGTTGGGTATTTTCCGTATCTCCCGATCTCTTCTGATCTTGTGCGTGAAACAAATTCCATTCGCCATTTTCTACTTGGCGGTATTTCCAATCTAGATCGGCTTGGGCGATCGCAGACCCCCAAGCGCTAAAAGCTTGATCTAAATTTTCATACCAGGAATCCATACCTGCACCCAATTCCCAGGCACGGCGGACTACTTTGCCCAAATTGCGATCGCCTCGTCCCACAAAATCTTCCATTGCCGAAATGCGGACATCGGTAAAATTTACCTTTACTCCCTTTATCCGACGGAATTCTTGCCGTAACAGGTTTTGTTTTCGCTTAAATTCAGTGGTAGAAACTGAGTGCCATTGGAATGGGGTATGGGGCTTGGGCGTAAAGTTAGAAATTGTCAAGTTAAAGTTTAGGGCTTTTCTGCCCTTGCCCCGACATTCTCGCTGTAGCCAGCTTACCGTTTCCGCAATGCCCAAAACGTCAGCATCCGTTTCACCTGGTAAGCCAATCATAAAATACAACTTGATTTTATCCCAGCCTTGCTCCCAAGCGGTTTTCACCCCCCGCAACAATTCTTCATTGGTCAAACCCTTATTCACGATGTCTCGCATCCGCTGAGTTCCGGCTTCTGGAGCAAAAGTCAGTCCACCTTGCCGTGTACCTCCAAGGATATTGGCAATATTATCATCAAATCTGTCTACCCGTTGGCTTGGTAGAGTCAGAGAAATATTTTCATTTTTTAAGCGATTTTTGATTTCCATCCCCACTGCTGGTAGGGACAAATAATCAGAACAACTCAGAGATAGTAGGGAAAACTCATTGTAACCAGTTGCCCGCATCCCCTGTTCAATTGCTTCTACAACCTTATCGGGTTCTACATCCCGTGCTGGCCGAGTCAGCATTCCTGGTTGACAGAAACGACAGCCACGAGTGCAACCACGCCGAATTTCAATCGTCAAGCGGTCATGTACCGTTTCTACGTAGGGAACTAACCCAATGGAATATGCTGGTATAGGAGTTGCAACCCGTCGCAGAATTCGTTTTGGTATGTCAGAGCGACGAGGATGAACTGAGCCATCCTCTGCCATGTCATAAAACTGAGGGACATATACGCCTGGTATCTGTGCCAAATCCAGTAATATCTCTTCCCTACTCAATCCTGCTTGTTTGCCTTCTTCTAATACCAAACCAATTTCTGGCAGCAGTTCCTCTCCATCCCCAAGGGCGATAAAGTCGAAAAAGTCAGCGTAAGGCTCAGGATTCGATGTTGCTGTTTGCCCACCAGCAAAAATCAACGGAAACTGGGACTGGAGATTAGTAATTTCTCCTTTGCCCGCCTGCTGCTCTGCTGCTCTGCTTCTCTGCCTCTCTCGCCACGTCAATGGTATTCCAGCTAAATCCAACATTTCTAGGATATTAGTTGCACCCAGTTCGTAACTGAGGCTAAAGCCTAAAATGTCGAATTCTGTAAGCGATCGCTTTGACTCTACCGCAAACAATGGCGTATTAGTTTCGCGTAGTTTGGCTGCCAGGTCTTTTCCTGGGAGGTAGGCGCGATCGCACAATTGACGCGGTTGGGCATTCAAGATGTTATAGAGGATGATGTGCCCTAAATTAGATGCACCGACTTCATACACTTCTGGGTAAGTTAAAACCCAGCGTATTGCTGTCGTATCCCAGGCTTTATGTACTGCTAAACGCTCATTACCCAGGTAACGCCCTGGTTTTAAAATATCCGATGTTATTAATTTTTCAACTGCAACAGCCACTGTGCTATCTTCTAGCTACCTTAATTACAGCTACTCAAATCAAACCTTAGCATTGAATTCGGTCTTCTAACAAAGTTTATCGTTGCAACTTATAACTCCTTTACATAAAGTCCACTTTTGACCCGAACATTTGTGCTTTTACATAAAGTTATGTTGCAGCTAACTCGGCTTCACTGTTTAATATTTCAAATACGCTATCTAGTTGCGTTAGTTCAAAAATCATTCTAATTGACGGAGCAACAGCGCAAAGTCGGAAACTTCGTCCTAAACTAAGAGCCAGCTTGTGTGTAGATAACAATGCCATCAACCCGGCGCTGTCTAACGATTCTACCGCTGCTAGGTCTACTACCAAGATGGAAATACCATTTTGTGCCAATGCTGTCGTCATATCTCGTTCAAATTCTAAGGCGTTTACAGCATTCAAACAGCCTTGAGGGCGAATAACTGCAATTTTGGGATAGTTAAGCACTGCTTGCATAGTTACATCCTATATCCTATTGAGAATTGTTGAAGCGTCAAGCTAAGGATTATTTGAACATAAACTCTTTTTTGTTGCATCGACCATATGTCTTAGGTCTCTTTGCTGAATCTTTATGGCTTTAGTATCTCTGTTTAAAGATTGTCATAATTCCAGTTTAAAGTGTGTTTATATATACTTTTTTTTTATCCCAGTTCAAAAACAATCAACTATAGACAGCCCTAAAAAAGACAAATTATCAGTAACTATGCTGAGAAAATTTGCTTAGTCTATAACTCAAGCTAATTTAGCCAAGCCTTAACGGTAAGTTAAATCTCACACTTTAGCGTTGCTGATGGCATAGCAAATTTTCTATTTAACTAATTAAAAAGGTGATCTATATCACTAGTAAATTAGTATTTGATCACTTTTTATACTTAGACAACTCTGGGAGAATTAGTATCATATAAAGTTGGATTATTACTTATGAAAACTCAGTACGCTATTCGGAAACTAGTAGAAAAAGCTCTTGACATTAAAAAACTAACTCCTGAGATAGAAAATGAAATCAACTCAGAATTGACAGAACTGGGTTACATTTCTGATGTTGATTACGAAGCTCTGGAATTATTAATGTCAGAGATGGATGCTGGTAGAATTCAGTTAGTTCCTAGCTTGGGATATTTCTAATTGCTTAGGTCTAGAGGTTTATTGCCTATATCAAGTGAATCTGATGGTAAATGAAGCAATAAAACTTTAAAATAGGTAAAACAAGTATTAGTAAAAGCAGGGCTGAATAAAAAGATTGCTTTAACTATCCCTGATGAACGGTTACGAGAAGAGATTGAACGCATGAAAGATGCTGGTATATACTAAAATTAGTGCTGAGTAAAAAAACAACCCAATACTCTAAACGCCTCACTACTGTGCACTCACTCGTTACTCAGCACTCGGTACTATTTTGGTATGCTTGCCACAGTTGGTGAATAAACTGATTAAGTTGCTGCTTGGCGGCTGAGTCAGGTTCAGTTTTTGGTTCTTTTGCTAAAACTTGGCTCAAGAAGGTAATTACTTCTGTGTCTAATGCTGGCCGAAACAAATTGGCAGGCCAAAGCAAGTCAGACACATCTCGCAAATCGGTAATTAGCGGCGATTCCTGAATCAAAGTAACCATTAATAAAGGACGCACCCAGCACAACTGCCGGGAAACTACAAATTGAATGACTTCTGCATACAGATTCCTGTCGCCATGCTCTAAAGACACAATTTGTCCTGGTTGAAGAAAATCTAGGCTAATGTTCATCATTATGCAGTTTGGGCAGGGGCAAGAATTATTTTGTAACTTCCTTATTCTTAAAAATGAAAATGCGCTACGTTTAACGGAAGGTTATGTAACATTAGGTTAGCACTCTCACGGCAACGATGTCTAAGACATATGCCTCACAAGTGGCTACGCAAAACTAATAAAACCAATCCCTGAAAGCAAAGGGTTTTCCTAGCATAGTATCTCAACAGAAATACTATAGAATAGGTAAATAACTGTTAAGCGATCGCTACACAGACACTTTGTAGTAGTGAATCAACAAGAAAAGAGCAAAGAGCCGTGTCAGTTGAAACTATTGAAAAGCCTTCCACAACCCGTAAGCTAGCGCCTCGGTATCGCGTTTTGCTCCATAACGATGACTACAACTCTATGGAGCATGTTGTGCAGTCACTAATAGCCACTGTACCAAGCCTTACCCAACCCCAGGCTGTTAGCATCATGATGGAAGCCCATACTAACGGGCTAGCTTTAGTGATTACTTGCGCTCTGGAACACGCTGAGTTCTATTGCGAAACATTGATAAGTCACGGTTTAAGTAGCACGATTGAACCTGACGAATAGTCATTGGTAATTTGTCATTGGTCATTTGTCGAAATATAGAGTATTGACTAGTGATTGGTGACTTACTTGGTATGAAAAAAAACTTTGTCCGTCTAGCTGAACGCCCTGCCCCTATCAGGCTGGGTTGTTTTATTTTGACTTTATTGCTCCTATGGTTGCCATTAGCTGCACCAATATACTTACTAGTGCATGATTCAAACTTAGAAAGTATATTGACATTGGTATTGTTATATGCAATATTTATTTTTCTCCTGAGACTATGGGGTAAATATGTCTACCAACAGCCCCAAATTCTCCGGCATTATGGCTTAGAATTCACGCGACAAAACGGTGTGGATTTGCTGCGTGGTTTGGCTATGGGGATAATTAATATTCTGATACTTTTTGGGGTAGAAAGTTTATTGGGTTGGTTGGTGTGGCAACAACCGAAAGTTTTTTTGCTGAAAGTTATTTTAGAGGGTTTACTTGTTGGTTTGGGCATCGGATTTGCTGAGGAATTGTTATTCCGAGGCTGGTTGCTAGATGAATTACAACGAGATTACAGTCCGCGTGTCGCACTGTGGACGGATGCAATTGCCTTTGCTACATTGCATTTTATTAAACCCTTGGAGGCAATTATTCATACACTGCCACAATTTCCAGCTTTAGTACTGCTGGGATTAACGCAGGTATGGGGAAAGCGTTGGCGGAGGGGACGCTTGGGTTTACCAATTGGTTTGCATGGTGGTTTAGTTTGGGGCTACTACATTATTAATGTTGGGGAATTAGTTAAATATTCTGGTCAAGTTCCTGATTGGCTAACTGGTGTGAATAATAATCCCCTGCAAGGAGTGATGGGGGTGTTGTTAATGAGTGTACTAGCTTTGTGGATACGAGGGCGAACTGAGCGATCGCGTCATATATGAAAATAAAAATATTAATCGTATCAGCTTTATTACTTACTTTTCTTTCTAGTTGTAAAGATTGTCAGGCTAAAAAAACTTCAAATCCCGCTCATGTGAAGCAGTTGCTAACAACTAAAAAATGTCCCAAGTGTGATTTAGGTGGTGCTGATTTAACAAATACTGATTTAGCTGGAGCAGATTTAAGAGAAGCTGAACTGACAGATGCTAAATTAAAAGGTGCAAATTTACAAGGATCTGATCTACGCCAAGCAGAGATGCGATGGACTGATAAATCTGAAAATGATCATGGAGAATCTGGATTCTCAGAAATCGGTGATATTGATTTTAGTTGTAATGTTGATTATAAAGTTTCGTTAGAGAAAGTTAACTTACAATCAGCTAATTTTTCTGATACTAATCTTTCTGGCTTATTTATTTCTGATAGTAATCTCCGTGCTGCGAATTTAAGTGGCGCTAACTTAAAAAGTGCCTACCTTACAGGTTTAGATTTAACGGGAGCAAATCTAAATCAAGCTAATTTATCTTACGCAAGCTTTGGCAATGTTAACCTTCAGTCGGCAAACTTACAAAATGCTGATTTAAGCCACAGCAAATTAATCGTCGATGTAGACTTAAGAAATGTAGATATGAGTGGTGCTAGATTAAATGTCGCAAAATTGGATGGAAATGATTTAAGAGGTGCAAATCTCCGTGATGTTGACTTTACTCAAAGTAGCGTAGATAGAACAGACTTTCGTCATGCTAAAAATCTCACAACCGAGCAGATTAAATTGGCAGAAAATTGGGAAGAAGCAGTATATGACGAAGAATTTCGCGCCAAATTAGGACTACCTGCTTGCAAAACTAAGTTAGGTAAATATTTGGGATATCCTTTCATTTTTAGTAAAATCAAGAAAGGATGTTTTCAAAATTAATTAGTTGCCTCGTTCCCAGGAGTACATATTTGTCAGCTACAGCACGCAGCATCAAATATCCTCCCGTGGAAAATTAGCCCATTCTTCACTACGGTCTATATCAATTTCCTCTGTGGAAGGTGCGTTTCCTAAATCAGCACATAGTCCCCACAAGGATTGGCGGGGAAAGGTAGAGAGTTTCTCTGTTAACTCACGTTCTATATCAGGAGCAATTTGCTGGATCAAACGTACTTTGTCCACAGATGAAAGCTGCTTTGCTAGTTTGATAACTTCTTGTAGACTCACAAATTTTTACCTGCTTCATCTGCAAAAATTTTAACAATAGCCAAGGATACTGGGCTTTTTGGTGCAATCTTTACGCAAGCGTCTCAACCACAGTACCCACCACACACGCTTTATTCAAATTAACGCCGCTCAAATTTGTACCTTCTAACTCTGCACAAAGTAAATTAGCTCCTGTCAAATTCGCCCCTGCCAAATTCGCCCCCCGCAAATCAGCTTCTTCCAGGTTCGCTTCACTCAACAAAGCACCTTGCAAATCGGCGCGACTCAAATCTGCACCTTTGAGATTTGCCCCAGTCAGGTTTGCACCGCGCAAATCAGCACCGCGCAAATCAACGCCTTGCAAGTTCACATTCATCAAATTGGCACCACTCAAGAAAGCACCCACCAATGACACATCACTGAGTCTTGCTCCCATCAAGTTAGCGCCACGCAAATTGCTACCCCGCAAGTCAGCACCTGTTAAATCTGCTTGCATCAGGTTTGCTCCCATCAGGTTCGCCCGTAAGTCAGTTTCTTGGAGGTTGGCTCCCATCAAATTTGCCCCCTCCAAATGCCCACCTTCGAGTTTTGAAGCGGCGAAATTAGTGCCAATAAGGGTAGCACCAGCAAGATTAATGCGGCTTAAATCTAGTCGGGAGAGTTCCTCGTCTTCTAAATTTGCCCCTGGAAGTTGTTTGAGTTTTCCTAATCTAATGGCTTCAATATTCATGTAAAGTAACTACTAATCTCTTCACTTATCTTGCTGTGGCTATCCCATTGGGAATCGAGTATCCAGATGCCGGCGCTGAATTTGGGTGTCATGATGGGTAAGTCGAGTCCCTGTTGTAAACCCATAACTAATAAAGTTAGGGTATCTACAAGTTTAGGGTCAAAACGGGTAGATTGTTGCTGTCTGCACTCATCTAAAGCTTGAGTAAATATCTGTTCCCGGCTTTGATTTGAAGATTTTCGCTCATTGACTCGCCACTGAAAATCTGCCAATAATGCCAAAATTCTTGACTCTAAGGGAATTTCATCTCCAGCTAAACCTGCTGGTTCCCCTGTGCCATTCCACCACTCGGTTTGGTGAGTGATAATTTGGGCAACTGCTCGCAGTCTTGGCATTGTTCGCAATACTTGCGCCCCCGGTACTAAGGGACAAGTTAAAGGACAACTGGGAGCATCTTCTTGGTAGCGTGTGGATATACCACCTGTGAGAACGCTTTCTGCTTTCTGTAATGGATCTATGCGATGTAACAAAGCCGCTAGCCGCAACCTTTTAATCTGCCATGCGGGAAGATCCAAAAGCTGGGCGATCGCTTCAGCAAGTACTACTACTTCTGCAGCTGCCATTGGATTGTTGACATCTGCTATATCCATCAGCTGCGCCATTCGCAAAAAGGCTTGGATTTCGTTAGAAACCAAGTTGCGATCTAGCGTTTGTTTCTGAAGCGCTGTTGGTATGGATAAATTATCTTGCCCAGTCTGGAGGTAATCTACTACACGGGAGACAACTGCACCTAAATTTTGGGATCTGTCCATTGACGGTACAATTTGCCGTTTATCGGCTGTGAGTTTTTCCGCCAATTCTGGGTTGTATTTTTTGATGTGAGCGATCGCTATTTCTGCTGTATCTTGCACTAACTCTGGCTCAAATGTCCACAAGCCATAAAATTTACGCTCTAAGTCTGATGTCGGTACTCCAGCGCTGCCATAATCAGCCTCTGATAACTCTTGACAAATTACCATCGCCGTGTAATTTGGCGATAAAATAATTAAGTGCCACTCCTGCGCCACTGGATCAACTGGAGCTAATGCCACTAAGTCTACATTGGGTAGCTGGCTGGTAGGATGTTCAGCAAAGCCGGATTCAGAGGCAGCCATAATGGCAATTTGGCGACTGCGCTGGGCTATGTCTGCATATCGTTGAGCTTCTTGTAGATACCATTTACCCTGTTGGAAGGCTGTGATAACTAGGGGTGTACCGTCGTCGGTTAAGATATGGTCTTCAAGAGCATGGCACAGGGCAACCAAGGTATTCTTGTAGTAAACACCGAATCGAATTGGCCTAGTAGTGTGGCGATGGGCTGTTTCTAGCTGTTGTAGAATTGAACCTTCTAACATGGGATTGGGTGAAAATAACCGCAGAGGGTAAATAGGGGGACAGGCGAGAGACAAGGAGATGAAATTTGCTCTTGTCTGATTCTGGGAAGTTTATCAAACAGCTGCTAACTGTTTGTCTTTTCTATCTATTGGGGCAGAAAGTGCTGCTTCTAAGTCGGCACAACCCAGCTTTTCTTCTAAAATTTTCATGACTTCGCGTCCGAAATCGTTAGGGTTTTGTTGCCAAGCTTGCAAGCAGACTTCTCCAAAGAATGAACCAAGAGGTTCGGGATTCCAGAGGAGTTTTTTGGCTGTCCACGGCATCAAGCTCATTGGATCATACCCTGGTTTAAGGATGCCTTCTTTGAATGCGTATTCTTCTAAATGGGTATGGGGTTGCAGCCCAATAAAGAAAATGGCAGGTTCGACTTTATCAGCACCAAAGATCCGTTCTAGTTCCCGGTGGTACGCGATGGTTTGGCGGATGGTTTCGGGACGTTCGTCAATGACGTTAAAGGAGTAATTAACGGAAACTAAATCGTTAAAACCAGCTGCTTTTAAATCGCGGCAGTTTTGCAACACGGTTCGTAAGTTATACCCCATCCGCATTTTCCGCACAAGTTCTTGAGAACCACTGGTAATACCTATTTCAAAATAGTTCATCCCGGTTTTAGCCATCAAGTCACACAACTCTGGTGTCAAATTGTCGGCTCTAATATATGCTGCCCAGTGGATATCTGTCATACCAGAATCGACGATTTTTTGCAATAGTTCTATGGCATCGTCGATAAATTTTCTTGCTGGGATGAATTGGGCATCGGTAAACCAGAAGTTGCGAATGCCGCGATTATACAATTGGCGCATCTCAGCAACTACTTCATCTGCTGGGTTGATGCGTACTTGTTTCCCTTCGACAACAGTGTAGACGCAATAGCAGCAGTTGTGAGGACAACCACGCTTAGTTTGTACACCTATATAAAAGTCTTCTTCTTGCAGGTAAAAGTTAAATTCCGGCCAGATGCTTTCGATATAGTCGTAGTTACAAGCTGTTTTTTCTAGCGGCGTGGGTTGTTCGTGAATTAGCCGTTCCCGTGGTTGAGTTTCTCCCGCAACGTAACAGCGTTCATCTCGAAAATCTCTGCCACTTAAAAGTTTTTCCAGCAGGGTTTCGCCTTCACCTACAGAAATAATTGTCCCTTGAGGTAAGCTTTTGCCCAACTGTTCGTAAAATACACTGACTGCACCACCACCTACAACTACACGGGCATTAGAATTATATTTTTGGGCACGCTTTAAACCGCGTTTGATTAAGCCCTGATTGCGCCATAATTCTACATAGTAAGCGATGAAGATTCGCAAACCGCCCAATCCTCCACGCAGTTTCAATAGAGGATTCTTTGCGTAGTAAAATTCAAAAGCATTTTGTAGTGGGTTACCACCACGCCCGCCAACTGGAGCATAGATTTGAATATCCCGCCAGGAAAATACTAGTAGTGTCGGTTTAAAATCATCGATACAGCGATCCAGAGCAGAACTGTAGTCTAAAGGTGGCACTGTTCCCAAATCAAAAATGCGCTGTTCGATATCAGGAAACTGTTTGTGGACATGATCGCTCAAGTAGACAACCCCAATGGGAAAGATAGGGTTACAAGGAAGGCGAACGTAAAGAATTCGATTTTCCATCATGGGTGTTTTGACTTCCATCTTGCCAATCTTTGGGGAAAGCGAGATAAATTCCAGTTTTAAAGCGTGTTTTTGTTTTGGCTGCTCTTAATTTATGACAATCTTGCTTGACATTGAAGCTCATTATTGATATGTGTGAAACTTTTGCTCACAGATGTAGGAATCAATAAATTGCTTTGCATACCAAACGCAGGGGATCAAGAGAGGGTTTATGAAGACATTTTTCATATAGCTTTACGATAACATCGAGTTCATTCATTAAGCGATGATCCCAGGCTTTTAATCCTGCAATAGATGAAACACAAAAATACACTCCTGAACTAGCTCAAGCTAAGGGGTTCTTCGCCATAGCTACCCTGTAATTATCCGCCTTCAGAAAGTTAAAGATTTTTTGCGGTAAATTAAGAACTTAAAAATGTTCACATAGTGTAAAATTACAGATAAAGCATAAATGTTTACAAGATTTTTACAACCTGGGTATATCTTTAGGTAGAAATAATCTACAAAGATTTAAGTTGGTAGTCGGAGCTACAGCAACTGGGGATCAGGCAATGCTAGGCTTGGCTGGTGTAATGTAAAATTGTGGCGTAAAGCTCCTCAGCAGTTATGGCTCAAATATTAGATCCTCTACCACCTGAGCAATCGGGAAAAATTCTCTGCTGCTACATTAATGCCACCAGCAAAATACAGGTAGCTCGCATCTCCAATATTCCCAACTGGTACTTTGAAAGGGTTGTTTTCCCTGGACAACGTTTAGTGTTTGAAGCTCCGCGAAAAGGTCAAATGGAGATTCATACAGGCATGATGGCAAGTGCAATTTTATCCGATAAAATTCCGTGCGATCGCTTGATGCTCGAAGAATCCAGCGCTTATGAGTTTGATACAGACTCATCAGATGGAAAAGACCTTATTAATACCAGACCTATGGTGCAGCAAATTCATACAAAAATCGGAGATACTACAAAACCCTTACAAATTGTTGGTTTAGCATCGGTTGATTAAAAAAAAATTTACTAAATTTAAGGGTTGCTAATTCAGCAGCCTTTTTTGTTTATTATTTATTGGGCATTGGGCATTGGACATTGGTTATTCTCCTTGTCTCCCTTGTCCTCCTCATCTCCCCCATCTCATCTACAATCATTCTTATGAATCTGCCTTCATTTCTTTGGTTGTGGAAAATAGCCGCTTGGTCAATGGGGTTGTCCCTGCTGGCATATCTGATGCTAGCAGTAACCGGCGTTTGGATGTTTCGGGCGAGAACTTCGCAGCAATTCCCTTTTATTACCCCATTTATGGGAGGGAATAGGACAGTGCGATCGCTCCACTATACAATGGGCATCAGCATGGTAAGTTTAGTGCTACTACTGCTAGCGATCGGCATCGTTGGCACTTGGGGGCACTTTGGTTCTTTAGGTCACTCATCGCACTTAATCGCTGGGTTAATAGTCGTAGCATTAGTTTTACTATCTGCTTTCAGTGCCACCCAAATTAGTGTCAGACGACCTTGGGCTAGACCCTTACACATCGGCGTAAATATTATTCTATTTATAGGATTTGCCTGGGTGTCCCTTACTGGTTGGATTGTAGTGCAGAAGTATTTACCGTGAACTGCCATACATCAACTACCAGGGACATAGACCTACCCTACAATGAAGAAAAGCATTGTAATTGAGCCGTGACAGCAAACTCAGCCAATATCTCAGCTTCTGTTTTTCGTCTGTCTCCTTTGATTCGGATAACGTTGCTGAGTCTATACATAGCACTCACAGTCCCATTACCTTTTTTATCGCAGGTAACAGCTGCACCCGTACCTCCAGAATTATTGTGGATAGGGATTGGCATCGGTTTAGTTGCCTTGTACGCGGTATTAACTGAACAAGTAATGGTAGATGACCAAGGAATTCAGGTTACTTACCCCGCCTGGGTGCCTCGCTTTTTTCGTAAAGGCTGGTCTTTACCTTGGTCACAAGTTAAAGAGTTAAAACCCCGCAGTACTGGACAAGGAGGGCTAGTTTATTACTTCCTCAGCCAGGATGGGAAAGCTTATTTACTACCGATGCGTGTAGCTGGATTTGCCCGTTTGGTGCAAATTGTCCAAGCAAAGACGAGTATTGACACCACAGATGTTCGCCCTTTAGCGCAGCCCTGGATGTACCTGATTTTACTAGTATTCACACTGCTGCTACTATTAGTCGATGGCTGGGCGATCGCTACAGCGTTAACTACTACACAATTAACTTAAAATTGGCAATGGGGCATGGGGTATTGGTTCTTTCTTCCCCATTTTCCTACTCTCTACTCCCTATTTTTCATTCACCTTGAATAATGTCACAGCAAAACCCACGCTCAGACTAGAGCAAGTTAATCTATTTACAAGGCTGAAAACCCAACTTTCAGGCAATCAGCAAGGATACCCCATATTGCAAGATATTTCCTTAGAGGTATTCCAGGGCGAACGACTTGCGATTATAGGCCCAGTAGGCGCTGGGAAAACTTCGTTATTACGTCTCCTCAACCGCCTCATAGAACCCACGAGTGGTAAACTCTATCTAGAAAATCAAGAATATCGCCAAATTCCCGTCATCCAGCTACGCCAGATGTTTGTACTTGTATTGCAAGAATCAAGACTATTGGGGATGACAGTTCAGCAAGCCTTGGCTTATCCTTTAGTTTTGAGCGGTTTGCCCAAACAGACTATTCAGCAACGAGTCAGTCACTGGACAGAACAACTGCACATTCCCAATGAATGGTTGGGGCGAACAGAGGTGCAACTTTCTGCTGGACAACGACAACTAATAGCGATCGCACGTGCCTTAGTCGTCCAGCCTAAAATATTATTATTAGACGAGCCAACCTCTGCCCTAGATGCTGGTACTGCTTCTCATCTAATGCAAGTCTTAACCCAGTTGAGTCAAACTCATCAAACTACGATTTTGATGGTAAATCACCAACTAGAACTAGCCCAGATGTTTTGCACTCGGTTGTTACATCTACAGCAAGGTCATTTATTGGCAAATCAAAGAGTCTCTGAAATAAACTGGGTTAAATTACGAGAAAGCTTAATTCAAGCAGAAGCTCAAGACGATTTTGGATTTTAGATTTTAAATTGCTCAGGAGACAGAAATCAGGAGTCGTTATCTTACTCCTTCTCTCACAAATGCCCCATCACACTGGACTACTACTAAGCGTTGAACGTTGATTATTAAATCTCTCTCTAGCTAACTTTGTTGTTTGTGACTGTGAAATATTGGTATTCAAAATTTCCATATTAAAACGGTATCCTACATTGCGGATAGTTTGAATCAAATTGGGTTGGCGGGGATCAAGTTCAACCTTTTTCCGCAGCGATAAAACGTGAGTATCAATAGTACGAGGGTTATCGATAGCGTCAGGCCAAGCACGACGCAGCAATTCTGATCTACTCAGAGGTACGCCCCCAGCTTGTGCCAAAACGTACAGTAAACTGAATTCTTGGGGTGTTAAGTCGATGAACTCCCCCTGAAAGCGGACACGACGCTGAACTAAATCAATTTGCAAAGTGCCATAATCCAAATAAGCTGGTGCAGTCGGTGTACGCTTCCGGCGAATCAGCGCCTCTACCCGTGCCAAAAACTCTTGCATTCCAAAAGGTTTGCTCAGATAATCATCTGCACCCGCTTTTAAACCTGCGACGATATCACCTTCACTATTACGGGCAGATAGCATTAAGATTAGAGGTTGCTGCTGACGATGCAACCAACGACAAAACTCGATGCCATCACCATCAGGTAGGTCTGCATCCAAGACGACCAGTGTTGGTTGATGACTTAAAAATACTTCCCTTGCTTGATAAATGCTGGCAGCTTGATGCACACGGTATTCCAGTTGTTGCAAGTGCCAACCCAGCAACGACCTCAGATGGGGATTCCCCTCAATGATTTCTATACAAACCGAACCCACGGTGGCAAGACCCCTTAGCGTCGATGACTTTCAAAGTAACAAGCCCATCTCTAAGGTTTTGTAGCCTTTGTTACTTCAATTGCTATTAACTTTACATTCCCTAATAAAAAGCGTGGCAATATCTTTAATTTATGCTTTGCCGATAGGCGATTAGAAATATTCTTAAATTTTTATTAAATTTATCGAAAGTATTGTTAGACTTATCAAAAGTTCTTTTAGCTTAACATTCTGTTTTTACATGGGCGTAATATGGCAAAAATCTACAACCCAACCAGCTAATCGCTACTAAAACAGCTTTTCAACCTGATGGTGAAAGTGGATTTTTTCGCAAAATTTAGTGTCCCCATCCAGGAATATAACACCAATACAATTGCGTTGTTGACCATGAAAATCAAAAAAATAACTTAGCAGCTAACTAGAATCGATGTTTTCTGGAATAGGATTAAAGTAGCTTGTAGCAGCTATGAAGGTATTGCCCAAAGTAGATGTGTTTACTTTGAGTTGATGCCAAAGTGAAATTACACTTCACATTTGAGCGTGAATCATTTACAATTCTCATTCCAAAGAGTTTAATACAGCAGTTATGCTCCAAGACACACAAACCATCCGCTATTACCAAAGACTCACCGACGCCTTCGTCGAGTTATGGAATCGCGGTTATCGCACGGATGATATGCGGATGTATTTGGATGGATATCTAGCCGCACTGCGACATAGCAACGTCATTGAACCTTTTCTAATTCATCGCCTAGAAGAGGAAGCCAGCCGCTACTTGTACGATGGATCAAACTTTGCGGTGCCGCAACCACAGCCACAACCCGATTACTACTAAGTACCATTTACGTGGTCATTGATAGTAACCGTTAATTACCGCAGATAATTATAGCATATTATCTGTATTGGTCAACGGGTTGACGTGGTGTGAAATTTTGGAGATATTGTATTGATTAAACGCATCCCCTCAGCCTTATATTGGTCTTGCCAATAAATACGACTGAGGGGATTGTTGGCTACCTATAAAATCAAGCCCAACATAGGTAAAGTATTTTTGTCAAAAATCCATTAAAAAACCCTTGAAAGGCGAGACACTATTTCTCTACCCTTTCAAGGAAATTTAAAATGGCATATTGCCTTAATTGGGAAGCGCAAATTCAGCAGCATCCCTTTAGTTTACGTAAAGAAAGATTAAGAAGCTAGTGCTACTTCTACCTTTTCCTGCAATTCACCTTTTTGGTACAGTTCAATCAAGATGTCAGAACCGCCAACGAATTCACCATTGATATACACTTGGGGAATTGTCGGCCAGTTAGAGTATTCTTTAATTCCTTGACGGATTTCAGAGTCTGATAAAACATCAACCGTCTCGAAGGGAACTCCCAAGGTATTGAGAATCTGCACAACGTTGTTGGAGAAACCACATTGGGGCATTAATTTGTTTCCCTTCATGAAAACTAAAATCTTGTTCTGTTGTAGCAAGTTATCAATTTTGTCTTTGAGTTCTGGTGTCATGGTATTTGTGTTTCCTATGTTGGATTCAACAGTGAGGAGTGAGGAGTGAGGAGTCAAAATTCATAACTCCTAACTTCTAACTCTTATTTACGAAGCTGCTATTGCTTGCCAAGCTTCGGGAGTGTATGTTTTTACCGCCAAGGCATGAATCGCTTCAGTTGACATAGCTTGACCCAACGCACCATAAACCAACTGGTGCTGTTGCACTAGTCCTTTACCTGCAAAGTGCGATGAAACTACTGTCACCTGATAGTGGTCACCGCCACCAGTCAAGTCTTGCACCTGAACCTGGGCGTCTGGCAGTTCCGCCTTGATCATTGCCTCAACCTGCTGCGGACTAATCATCGCAATTCCTGAAAAAACTTACTTTTCTATTATTAACAGATATAGAGCAAATGACCGTGCCAACTTCAGGTTTTGGCAAGGCTGTAGATAAACGTGCCTCTGAGGTGTATTTTTGAGAACGCTCAGGTTTTGGCTACGGCGGATAGCTCTATCCTAGCACTGGGGCGTTCCCAAGCGAATCGTTAGGGAGATGGGGGAGATAGGGAAAAAGAGGCAACAAAAATTTAATTTATTTTTTTGGGGATGAGGAAGATGAACTACCACCTTCTCTAGGATAGGGAGAATCTACAAAACCTAATTCAAACAACTGTTTATAGGCTTTCTTGCCTAAATCCCGCGTCGGGTTTTGACTCTTAATGATTTGAACCAACAATGGCACAGCTAATTCTGGCTGATTTTGGGCCCGATGTACCAATGCTAGCTGAAAGGTGGCTTCATCTCTCTTTTGGGCTGTTAATAGAGCTTTTTGACGCTGAGAGTCAGAAACTCTATTGTCAATTCCCGAAAAGCTAGAATTTAACTCTTGATAAAAATTAGATAGCTGATTATAAACCTGACGTGCTTCTTGCAGTTTCTTAGCAGCTAAGGGGTAGTTTTGAGCAGAAACAGCTTGTTCTGCATCTTTCACAAGGCGATCGCCACCTTGAATACTCAAAAGACTGTTACTTTGGGTTATGGGGCGTAAATTATTGGGATCGTTGGGATCAATAGGTTGTGGGCTAGTAGTGCCTGGTGCCTGTGATACCTGAGCATTCACAGGTGATAGCAGGCTGAGGACTGCTATGACTGATAAAAGAGTACGGTGCATCAAGGTAACAGCGGCAGCAGTGTTCATGGGATCAATTAGTGCAATGACTATACAGAAAAGTTATGGAAACTTCGGGTATCTTAACTCTGTTTTGGTTTTGGACAAAGCAAAGCCGCATCCTAAGTTTCTTTGATTTAGACTGAAAATTGGTTTAGTAGAGTTCCCATTGCTCCTGTATACTAATTAACTAAAATCGTTCCTATGAGCGATCGCATTAATTCCTCTGATTTTACAATCATCGGTTTACTAGCAAGCAGCTTGGGAGTAGTTTGACAAGGCGCTGGCGAAAAGTTGATTTGAGAAAAGAATTTAAACTGCTCCACCATCTATCTTGCTACCTACTTTCCTCCCCAATAATTATCTCAGGTTAAGTGGGATATTTGGCACGATAATCTTACCAAAGCACTGCTTGAACTATTCGCGATCGCTTCCAGCGGGCGTGAAACGCCATCGCACCAACCAACCATTGAAACATGGCGATGTCCCTAGTCCGCGCTCCTCAAAATTTTGTTTTTACCAGTCGTATTTACAAAATCATGGAAAATCTAAAGACTTTTATTTAACTATTTGACCAAATATAAGAATATTTATCATCAACCAATTCAGTAGTTTCGAAACAATTATTAGCTATTCGCTCAAAAAATGCCAATTTGGCTAAATATCCTGTTAATAGAGGGTAATCTATATATATACATCCTCAAAGGTTGCAAAATACCACTAATTCAGGATGAACATAGCACTTACAACTGGTGTCAAACCTTGACAATGTGCAGTTAGTTTCTTAATCATGCACGGTTAATGGTCAATAGCTAAGAGCCAGTCTTGGGACTCTTGACGGATGACAAGATTAAGAATTAGTAATTTCTGCAAATGCGTGATTAGTAATTTTTGTTTCTTGATGGCTTAATTGTTGCAGTGCCTTTGCTAAATCAGCTGTGATGCTTTTGGCATCTTGTTTTATACAGCCACTCATGTAATCCATTACTCTAATTGGGGAGCCAATGTCAATACTCACATCTGTACCCCAATTTGGATAAGGTTGGCTGTAATTAATAGCTATAGGTATAATTTTCACTCCCAGCCCCGAATGACTAGATTCAGCACTCAAAGCAAGACGAGCAATTCCGGGTTTCAACTGGTGAACTTGGCCATCACGAAAAATGTTACCTTCTGGAAAGATGACCAGGGTTTTTTTCTGCTGAAGTAGCTCAACTCCATGTCGCAGCGTGCGGATTGACGGATGCTTAGAATTTACAGGAAACCCCCCCAAACGTCTGACAAACCAGCCTTGCAAGCCTTGGCATTCGTCAATAGTCACCATAAACCGCAGGTCTTGTTCTCTCCGACAATCAGCGGTAGCGTAGGGTACGAGCAATGCATCCCAACGCGCCCGATGAGTAGGCGCGAAGATCACAGGCCCAGTTGTAGGGATATTTTTTTGTCCGGTTATTCTAATTTGCCCAAAGAATAATGGTAATAGGCAGTGACGCCCTAATAAATATGCCAGAGGACTTAACCAAGGAGAAACCCTTGAGGTAGTACGAGCCACCTGAGGATTTGCTGCTGTGTGCTGGCAGGTATCGGATGAAGAGTAAAATTCCATCATGACGGATGCAGCTGATTGACGGGTAAAAATTTAACGAAAAGCTGATTAGTTACACCGTAGATTCTCTTGCGTGACTTGTGTCCTAGTAGATGGACAGTTTTACCTCTGTCCGTTAGTTTACTGTACGCCGTCTAAGAGCAAACCAAGCCTGTAGTTGTTCACGACAAGCTGACTCTAGAACGCCTCCGATTACTTGTAAGCGGTGATTAGAAGCAGCGCTATGGGGTATGTTAATAGCTGTACGAATTGCGCCAGTTTTTGTATCGTCTACTCCATATACGAGTAGTCCTAGTCGCGCTTGGACGATCGCACCTGCACACATTGGGCAAGGTTCAAGAGTTACGTAGAGGGTACATTCATTAAGATGCCAATTTTGTAAAGTTGTTGCAGCTCTCTTGAGAGCCAGAATTTCCGCATGAGCGGTAGGGTCTTTGTCGCGCTCCTTTCTGTTTTCTCCTTGTGCTAGCAATTTGCCTGTTGAATCAATGATAACAGCACCTACAGGGACTTCACCTGCATCACCTGCTGTTTGTGCTAATTCTAGAGCATAACTCATCCATTGTTTATGTATAAGATAATCTGCATACTTACTTAGCATTTTCTTAATCAATACAAAAATTTTAAAATTCTGATCGCCTTTGGACGAGTGAGACACCGATCCTACGAGAAAGAAAAAGTATATAGTCTAGAAATTTTGTCATTACTTAATTATCCCGCCTCGGAATAAATTCCAAGGCTAATAGCTAAAGTCCTCTTATAAAGGACTAAACAAGAATTTCTGTCCACTTGAGTGGACAGTAGCTCTTAGCCTAGAACTTAAGTTCTAGGCGGGATGTGCGTCACTGCAATAGTTAAACTGTTACAAAAATGGGGGTAATGACAAGGACTAGAAATCTGAAGCTAAATAGCAGCTTGGGCTAAAAGGGAATCGAGTTGATTTTGTGTGTCTAGTTGATAAAGATCATCGCAGCCGCCAATGTGCTGATTATTGATAAATATTTGTGGTACGGTACGGCGTCCGTTAGCGCGTTCTGCCATTTTCGCTCTAGCTGCTTCGTCGCCGTCGATTTTATATTCAGTAAAATTTACACCTTTCCACCACAGCAGCATTTTGGCACGGATGCAGTAAGGACAAGTTTGCCACGTGTAAAGCTCGACGTTGGCTTTGACTCGCTCTGGATGGCGATTTAAGAGGGGATTAAGAAAGTCCAGCATATTTTCTTAAACAAGGTTCTAACTATGTCTCTAGCCTATAGCAATCCTATTTGAGTTGCGAAATTAGTCGTGGAGGTAGGGAATAGGGAACAGATTTTTTTCACGAATGATTTGAGATTGCTATAGATTATTGCTTACCGCATTGGCGCTGGAACCCACTTTTGAAAACCCTCTAAATGATTCCAGTAAGCTAAATATCCAGTGAATGCCCAAATTAGAGCGGCTACTATCAGCACTGCTACGCCTATTAGCCGCCAGGTGCGGTTAGTTTTCCAATAGAGAGTTGGGGCTGCAAAAACACCACCTAATCCAGTTAGAATAAAGCCGATTCCCGACAAAAGCGGTTGCCGTGTCAAATTCAAGTTGATGATGCGGATACCGACTACGATCGCAACTACGCCAGCAAAGAAGCCGTAAATTGCTATTGTCAATAAATCCCAACCTTGAGCAAGAGCGATCGCAGCCGCAACAAACAAGATTCCAAATAAGACACTTGTCTCACCGAAGGCAATGTTAAAGCTACCAGTAACTGGCCAGGTGAAGCTCATGTGTAAACCAGTTGTAAGTGCGATCGCACCCGTAATTCCGAAACCTGGAATCCACTGTCTTTGATTAGAACTATCTATACTACGATACACATAGTCAGCTAGTAGAAATAACCCAGCTACCATGTTGATTAACATGAGTGTGATGTAGTCGATAAACACGATTAACCTCTTAATTTGACAAGCTTTTTACTCTGTGCCTCGTTTTTCAGTTTTTAGGGAATTCACCAGCTTTTTTTCTTTATTATTTTATACCTAGAGAGAAACACTGAAGAAAAGCAATGTTCTTATACACTGCTACCCATTTGTGCTAGTTCTTAACTTAATTGCTTTTGAACACGCTTTATACTGGAGTAGTAAGGGTAAAAAAGCAAGATGTCTTAACTGGCACTTTTCTAACCAGTTAGCAGCAAAACTTAACTTTCTTCCACGTGTATCCGCCCTTTGGTAGACTTGAAGACTGAAATAGCCAGATGAAGCGGCGGAAATTCAAGCAGTTGAGAGGGCAGACTCTGTGGAAAATACACTTGGGTTAGAGATTATTGAAGTAGTAGAGCAAGCCGCGATCGCATCCGCAAAGTGGATGGGTAAAGGCGAAAAAAACATCGCTGACCAAGTAGCTGTGGAAGCTATGCGGGAGCGGATGAATAAAATCTATATGCGGGGTCGCATTGTGATTGGGGAAGGCGAACGCGATGACGCGCCTATGTTATACATCGGGGAAGAAGTTGGTATCTGTACCCAACCAAATGCCGAAGCTCTTTGTAACCCTGATGAACTAGTTGAAATTGATATCGCCGTTGACCCCTGTGAAGGTACGAACTTAGTAGCTTATGGACAACCTGGTTCAATGGCTGTCTTGGCAATTTCTGAAAAGGGTGGATTATTTGCTGCTCCTGACTTTTACATGAAGAAGTTAGCAGCACCTCCCGCAGCTAAGGGCAAGGTAGACATCAACAAGTCAGCAACAGAAAACCTCAAGATTCTCTCTGAGTGTCTAGAGCGCTCGATTGAAGAACTTGTAATCGTGGTCATGAAGCGCGAACGCCACAACGATTTAATTAAAGAAATCCGTGAGGCTGGAGCAAGAGTCGCTCTAATTTCAGACGGTGATGTGGGTGCAGCTATAAGCTGCGGTTTTGCTGGAACTAATATCCACGCACTGATGGGTATAGGTGCGGCTCCTGAAGGTGTAATCTCAGCAGCAGCAATGCGTGCTTTAGGTGGACACTTCCAAGGTCAACTGATTTACGATCCAGCAGTCGTAAAAACAGGTCTGATTGGAGAAAGCAGAGAAGCCAACATCGATCGCTTAAAGTCTATGAATATCAATGACCCCGATAAGGTCTATGATGCTCATGAACTGGCATCTGGTAAAACTGTTCTGTTCGCTGCTTGCGGTATTACCAGTGGTAATCTGATGAATGGTGTACGTTTCTTCAACGGCGGAGCAAGAACTCAAAGCTTGGTAATTTCTAACCAGTCGAAAACTGCTCGATTTGTTGATACAATTCACATGTTTGGTGAACCCAAGACTCTCCAATTGAACTAATTTTTAGGGAATGGGGAATAGTAAAAGTAGGGACGAGGCATTTGGAAATAAATCTTTCTCTAAAACGGAAAGATAGTCATCCAAATGCTTTACCCTTACAGTAGTTAGTAGTTAGTAGTTAGTGATTAATAGTTGTTTGTTGCTGGGAATAACTACCAACCAATAAACAAAAATTCCCCATTCCCTATTCTCACTCAATGCCCTATTTTCAACTACCAACTAGTAACTACGATTTAGCAAATGAATATAGCAGTGGTGGGGTTAAGCCATAAAACAGCCCCAGTAGAAGTCCGGGAAAAACTGAGCATTCCAGAACCACAAATTGAAAGTGCGATCGCTCAACTGGCCAGCTATCCTCATATTGATGAAGTTGCAATTCTTAGCACTTGTAACCGCCTGGAAATTTACATTGTTACCAGTGAAGCAGACCAAGGTATCCGAGAAATAACTCAGTTTCTTGCGGAATATAGTAAATTACCTGTACTTTCTCTACGACAACACTTATTTATGCTGCTTCATGATGATGCCGTGATGCATGTCATGCGGGTAGCCGGTGGTTTAGATAGTCTGGTACTCGGAGAAGGTCAAATTCTGGCTCAGGTGAAAACTACTCACAAACTGGGACAGCAATATAACGGTATAAAAACCATTTTGAATCGATTATTTAAACAAGCGCTGACTGCTGGTAAGCGGGTTCGCACTGAAACTAGTATTGGTACTGGGGCTGTCTCTATAAGTTCGGCAGCTGTGGAATTAGCACAGATAAAAGTAGCAAATTTAGCAGCTTGCCGAGTGGTAATTTTGGGTGCTGGTAAAATGTCGCGGCTGCTAGTGCAACACCTTATTTCTAAAGGTGCTGTGGAAATTAGTATTGTAAATCGCTCTCGCGATCGCGCCCTAGAATTAACAAAGCAGTTCCCTCAACAACCGATCAATATTCATCCACTATCGGAAATGATGAGCGTAATTGCCGATAGTGATTTGGTGTTTACAAGTACTTCTGCTACAGAGCCAATACTTGACCGTGCCAAATTGGAAATGGTTTTAGAAGTTCAGCGCTCTCTAATGTTATTTGATATTTCTGTGCCGCGTAATGTTCATGCGGATGTAAATGAACTAGAAAATGTACAGGCGTTTAATGTGGATGATTTGAAGGCAGTAGTAGCGCAAAACTACGAAAGCCGTCGGAAGATTGCACAGGAAGCAGAGAAACTTTTAGAAGAAGAAGTCGAAGCCTTTGATATTTGGTGGCGCTCTCTTGAAACTGTTACCACTATTAGCTGTCTGCGAAATAAAGTCGAAACCATCCGCGAACAAGAGTTAGAAAAAGCTTTGTCGAGATTGGGTTCAGAATTCGCTGAAAAACATCAAGAAGTAATCGAAGCATTAACACGGGGAATTGTCAATAAAATTTTACATGACCCAATGGTGCAATTGCGATCGCAGCAAGACGTGGAAGCCAGACGGCGCTGTATGCAAACTCTGCAAATGCTGTTCAACTTAGATGCAGGGGAGCAGTTTAGTTAAATTAAACAACAAGTAAGATCCCCGACTTCTTAAAGAAGTCGGGGATCTTAGCTTTTCAATTAGATATACTTCTAATTAGACATCTATCTAATTAGAAGTTAGTTATGCAACTACCTCCTCAAATAAATTCCTGCTAGTCGGAAAAAGCGTCTAGTAATTCTTAAGTGGTTAGCAAACCAATTTGATATAGGAGTCAACTACCCTGAACGTTTGGTAAATGATATTCTCAAACGCTAACATCTTGACTGCGCCACACTGCGACGGGAGTTGATTGCTTGCCAGTTAATGCAGCGAGAAAATGGGATTTATTGGCGTACAACATAAATATAAAAAATGAGCAAATCCCACAATCATAGGTTGTATTTTTATGCAGTTAGAAACCAAAAAATTCTATTACACACCTGAAGAGTATTTAGAACTTGAAGAAAAGGCAGAATATAAAAGCGAATACCGTGATGGAGAAATTGTACCGATGACGGGTGGCACTACAAATCATAATAAAATTGCTTTGAATTTAGCTGCATCCTTAAAAATTGCTTTAAGGCGTAAAAATTATGATGTTTATATTGGTGATGTACGTTTATGGATACCCCGTTATCGGCAGCACACATATCCTGACGTGATGGTGATTGAAGGACAACCTATTTATACGGGAACTAGCACAACAACAGTTATGAACCCGATGTTAATTGCTGAAGTTTTATCTAAATCGACTAAAAATTATGACCAAGGCGATAAGTTTCTTTATTATCGCTCTATTCCCGAATTCAAGGAATATATTTTAATTGACCAATATCAGTATCACGTGATGCAGTATGTAAAAACTGCGGAAAGTCAATGGTCATTCACTGAACTGGAGCATGAATCTGCAACTTTATCACTGCAAACGGTTGATTTTCAAATTGAATTGCGCGACCTTTACGAACAAATCAATTTTGCAGAAAATAACGAAGATTAAAATAATTCGTAATTCGTAATTCGTAATTTGTAATTTGTAATTTGTAATTAAGTTTTGCATTAGCAAGTCAGTGAGCGTCTGGGGATTTTAATCCCACCTCAAAACTTGTCGCTTGTTAGAAGCGAGGAACTTAGACTCCTCAAAAATGTTAAAAAAAAAGGAATTTTATAGAACTATTGTGCAAAATCACCTATCGAATCGGGATTGTAATTACAAACTCTGCACCCTTTCCTGGTAATGAAATACACTGTAATGAGCCACCATGTTTTTCAGTAATAATTTGGTAGCTAATAGATAATCCCATACCAGTACCTTTGCCAACAGGTTTAGTGGTGAAAAAGGGGTCAAAGAGATGTGATTGGATTGCTTCTGGAATCCCTGTGCCATTATCAGCAATCTGAATAACGACATTTTCATTCACCTGCGCTGAAGAAATACGAATTATTGGGTCTGGACAAAGCCCATTTTGAAAAGCCTCTTCTAAAGCATCAATAGCATTTGCCAAGATGTTCATAAATACTTGATTCAATTGTCCTGCAAAGCACTGAATTTTAGGGATGTCAGCATACTCTTTAATCACTGTGATTTGAGGGCGATGACTTTGGGATTTGATCCGATGTTGTAAAATTAATAGAGTGCTGTCAATCCCTTCATGGATATCAGCAGTTTTAAACTCGGCTTCATCCAAACGAGAAAAGATTCTTAAACTGAGGACAATTTCCCGGATGCGACTGGCTCCAATCTTCATGGAAGTCAACATTTTAGGCAAATCTTCTGTTAAATATTCAATATCAGCTTCTTCTTCAGCTTTTTGAATTTCTGTTTCTGGGTAGGGATAATGTTTTTGATAAAGTTGAAGTAACCACAACAACTGTTGAGTGTAATCATCAGTATGCTTAAGATTGCCGTAGATAAAATTAACTGGGTTGTTAATTTCATGAGCAATACCAGCAACTAATTGCCCCAAGGAAGACATTTTTTCATTCTGGATTAATTGAGACTGGGTATGCCTGAGTTCTTGTAAAGTTTCCTTGAGAGCAATATTTTTTTGTCGTAGTGCTTGGGTTCGTTCTTCTATTTTTTCTTCTAGTGTTTGGCTATAAAACTCTAACTTTTGTTTCGCCTCATATTGTTCTGCTAATAGTCGCTTTACTTGTTGAATTAACTGGTTAAAAGCAATCGCTAAGATTCCCACCTCGTCTTGAGTCGTTACAGGAGCTTGCAGATCAAAATTAGATTCTTGGGTGACTCGTTGTGCCACTTGTGTAACAGCTTGCAGATGACGAGTAATAGTTTGTGCAATTAAAAACCCAATAACTGCCACAATACTGCTTCCCGACAAAAACAACAATCCTAAATGTGTCCATAACTTCCATTGAGCAACTTCCAGCAGTGAGGTAGGATACAACACTGTGGTTGTTAAAGACTGACTCACTCCTCTAAATATGATGCTTTTAGCTAAATAGTTTTTGTGATCAATAGTGATTTGTCTAGCAGGTAAATTAGGATGAGGAAATTCCCAAGTTCCATCTTTGGCTACCAACAAGGTTGTTGCAATTACACGATTTTCTCTGTGGACAATCAGTTGTTTTGAGGAACCCTCGGCAATTTTTTGTATTAGGGTGTCGTCTACTAAGTTACCAATAATGATTCCTCCCAAAAGTCCTGCTGATGATTTGATTGCATTTGTTACCACTTCGAGAACTTGTTGCTTGGCTTCTACATTTACTAAATCGACTAAATGCGCTCCTCTACTAGCAGTGTTGGTAACTACTTCGTCTAATAAAGTGGCTTGACTTAAAGAGTTATTTCGTAAATCTACGAGGACATTACCCTGAGTATCAATTACCTTAATCCAATCCAACTTTAATATAGATTTGAGTGGTAGCAATACTTGTAAAAGCAAACTTTGATCTCGCTGTTCCACAGCCTGATTTAGCATATCTCGATTAGCAATCAGTTCGATTTGAGTTTCTAGGGTTTGCTGTTCATACTGAAAATCCTGAGAAACTCGTTCAGCAAAACTTTCTATTTCTTGGCGAAAATTCTGCTGCAAACTATCGGTAAACCAATTTCCTAGCACTACTAAGCCCAGCATAAATACGCTCAGGCAAACTGTAAGTATTGGTAGAACAATTTTTTGGCTGAGTTTCAGCCCCCTAAAAAATCTCTGCATGGCACATTTAACAATAATTACTAATTCGTAATTCGTAATTTGTAATTACGAATTATTCATTTATTTAGCAGGAACAAAGCCATTATTTCTTAGTACTTTTTCACCTTCTTTGCTCAATATAAAATCGATAAAACCCTGAGCAGGTGCGGAAGGTACTTTGTCCGAAAGAATACCTATATGACGCACCATTTGGTATTTACCATTGGCGAAGTTTTCCGATTTGGGAGCAACACCATTGAGACTGAGATGATTGACAGGTGATTTATTGATGAGAGAATAAGCCAAAGAAAAAGCGCCGATAGAATTAGGAGTACTTTGCAAGGTTTCGATTAATTCTCCCTCTTTGCTCAAAATCACGGCTTTATTTGTAGTCTTATCTTCTCCCAAATAATGTTTTCGTAATAACTTTTTCGCTGATTCATCTTCGGGTCTATCCAATAATACAATCTTTGCGTCAGCACCACCTAATTCTTGCCAATTTGTAATGTCACCTTTGTAAATTTCTTTTAATTGCTTGGTTGAAAGGTTATTGACACCTTTGACACTGTTGTTGGTGGCGACAAGTAACAAATCTTGTGCAATTTCACGATATTGAATTTTCCCGTTATCTTCTTCTGGTTTGAGTTTGTGACTGCTACCAGCGATATCAATAATATCGTTTTTTAGGGCTGCGATCGCTCCTTCAGATTGGCTATTGGAGATAAACTCAACTTTGACAGTTCTATTTTGGGATTGATAAGCTTGTGCTAAAAGTTTTAAAAGTGTTATCGTTGAACTAGAATCACCAATTTTGATAATTGTTTTGGCTTGAGAATCAGCTTGACTACTAACTAGACTAGAATCTTTCAGTTCGGTTGTTTTAACTGAGTTACAACCGCACATCTCAAGTAAGATGATGCCGATGATCATTAACTTAGCAATCTTTTTCATAAGTAAATCTCCAAATATCCAAAATCCGATATCGGGTCTAAGCTTTCATAGCTTAATATTCCCGAATAATCATAAAATTTAACTGTAATAAACAAAATACCCCAATACGGTTCGGTTAAGGCAAGAGACGCGATAAATCGCCGTCTCTACAAAGGACTAATTATTGTAAAGACGGCGATAAATCGCGTCTTTGCAATTAGCCGCGTGTCATCAAAAAACCTTATCCGAACCGTATTGCAAAATACCCAACTTCTCAAATAAGTTGGGTATCTATGGTTTTAATTAGTAAATAAATTTTTAGCTCATAAACTATTTTCCCAAATAAGCTTCTAAAACTTTGGGATTAGTTTGAATCTCTGCTGGTGTACCATCAGCCAAATTCTGTCCTTCGGCAAGTACCCAAACACGATCGCACAAGGACATAACGACATCCATATTGTGTTCAATAATCAGAAAGGTCATCCCGTCTTGGCGGTTCCAAGTGAGAATGCGATCGCAAATATCATCAATCAGTCTCGGATTCACACCAGCAGCCGGTTCATCCAACAAAATTAGCTTGGGATTAGTCATCAGCGCCCGTCCCATTTCCAGCAGCTTGCGTTGTCCACCCGACAAGCAACCAGCATAATCGTGTGCTTTTTTTTCCAAGCCCACTGATTCTAATAGGTACATTGCTCGCTCTTGCAGTTGCTTTTCTTCCTTAGCAACGATGTGCGGTTGCAATTGTACTTGCCAAAAATTTTCACCCGTTTGTTTTTGCGCCGCCAGCAGCATATTTTCTAACACCGACAACCGCGAGAGAGTCCGTGCAACCTGAAAAGTGCGGATTACTCCCTGCTGGGCGATTTGATATGGTTGCAAATTGTGAATCGGTTCGCCATCAAAAATCACTCGTCCCTTATCTGGGCGGATAAAGTTCGAGAGTAAGTTAAATAAAGTGGTTTTACCAGCACCATTGGGGCCAATCAAGCCCGTAATACTGCCTTTAGCAACTTCGATTCTCGCCTCATTAACTGCTTTGACACCACCAAAGCTTTTAGAAAGTCCAGTGGCTACCAAAAGGGGAAGTGGCGATGACTGGTTATTTACCAAGAGTGAGTTCCTCCTTTTTCCCTAGAATACCTTGAGGTCGCCAAATCATCAGTACCATCAGAATTAATCCGATGACCATGATCCGAAATGCACCCAAACGGGCTTCATCAAGGGTAACGATTCTGGGTAAGACTTCCCGCGTCAGCGCATCGTAAGCAAAGAAAATTACCGCACCTAAGATTGTGCCAACGTTATTTCCAGAACCACCTAAAATCACCATGATCCAAGTATCAAAGGTGATCTGCGGTTGAAAATTATCAGGGTAAATGGCGCTGAGTTGCCAAGCAAAGAAAGCACCAGCGATACCTGCGATCGCACCCCCTAACATTAATGATTGTAATTTATACCAAAAGACATTTTTTCCCAGCGCTTTGGGAATTTCTTCATCTTCACGGATGGCTTTGAGAATTCTACCCCAAGGCGATCGCACCAAAATTTCTAAACGCCAGTATACAAATGCTAAAACCAACAACAAAACCAGCATTAAACCCGCTTTTGGGTTGTAGTTATACAGTCCAATCACCCCAGAAATATAAATCGCTGCTGCCAAAGCTGCTAATACAATTCCCACTCCCAAGCGGGATATAAATTCTTGTTTGCTAGTTGTCCTTTTGCCTAAATCAGTAGTCCGAGATATTTGGGTGGTGCGAATCCATCGCCACAACGTAAAGAAAGTTATAGCAGCTAACAGTGTTAAAAGCCCAATCATCAAAAATCTGACAAACAAATTCGGCTCTGTGGATAGGGGTATGGGATAACTTTGCACACCAAACGCCCCAGAAATCCAGGTGTCACCCACAGGTAATTCCTGATTGTTTACCACCAAACGAATTAATTCGCCCGTACCAATGGTGACAATCCCTAAATAATCTTCCCGCAAGCGTAGAGTTGCAAAACCAATTATCAAACCCAACAAGGCGGCGACAATTGCCCCAGCGACTGCCGATATCAGTAGGGGTACGCCCTTTAAGCTTAACAATACCGTTGTATATGCTCCAAGGGTCATGAAAGCAATATGACCAAAGTTAATTAACCCGGTAAAACCCCACTGTAAATTGAGTCCCAGACCGAATAAAGCAAAAAGTGCTGTAGAAATTGCTAAGAAAATTAGATAGTCAACCATGTTTAGGAGTTAGGAGTCAGGAGTAAAGCTCAGAGGTTTAATTTCCCTATTCTCGGAAACTTGCTAGTTTTCTCCTCTGGTACTAGGCGAATAAATTTTAGCGTAGCTTGAGCGTAGCTAATTTTTATGGGAATACTATTTATTGTTAGTGTTTTGGTATGGGAATAGTTGACGTATGAATTTGCTGCGACTGAGAATGCATCACTTAATTGAGCAGTTAGCCGATGACGATTTGCAAGACATTTGGGACGTTCTCAAAGCTTTACATTGTGACTTTTATATGCTCAAAGCGATACAACAAGTTAAGCGATCGCAGCAACCGTGGGATATCTTAACCCATGAAGAAGCGGTAAGACTGTTGATGTTTTTCTGATTCAGCAGCACTCTTTTGGTGTCCCTCAAGTTTTGGTTAAGGTAACGCCTAGTGAGTCTGGAAATGCGCTATGCACGGTCTTTTTTACTAGACCTGAAAAATTTAGAACCTGCCGCCTACGAGCGGGTACATGATTTTGTGTTTATTGAGTTAGCCCAAAAGTGGCAACTGACTGATTTAAAAGAACTGCGACAGCTTGATGGTGAAGGCATTTTTCACCGCTTCACCCTAGACAATTACCTGATTGGTATAGAAATTAGGGGTGAAATTGTGAAATTTCTGCGTGTCATCCCTATGCCAGATGTGTGAAGTGAAGAGTCAAGCGAACACTTAAAACTGTAAACTGTATAAGGCTAGGCAGGGATCGCTATAACCTTACATTAAACTGGTTTTTGAGAAAACACTTTATTTGAGATTTCCCTATGGATGCTAGGGCACTTTGGCAACGATACCAAAACTGGTTATATTTCCACGAGGGATTGGGACTGTACTTAGACATAAGTCGAATGCGGTTCGATGATGGCTTCGTGGATTCGTTGCGGCCGAAGTTTGACAAGGCGTTTGCGGATATGGCTCAACTGGAGAAGGGTGCGATCGCAAATCCCGATGAGAACCGCATGGTTGGACATTACTGGCTGCGAAATCCTGATTTAGCGCCAACTCCAGAACTTACACAAGAAATTGTCCAAACCCTAGAACAAATCGAAGCCTTTGCGGAAAAAGTCCAAACAGGTGCTATTCATCCTCCCAGAGCAAGCCGCTTCACGGATATTATCTCCATTGGCATTGGTGGTTCCGCGCTCGGCCCCCAATTCGTCGCTGAAGCTCTCGCTCCTGATTTCCCGCCCCTGAAACTTCACTTTATCGATAACAACGATCCAGCAGGTATCGATCGCGTGATCAATCATCTGCGAAACAGCCTCGCCAGCACTTTGGTATTGGTGATCTCCAAATCTGGGGGAACACCGGAACCTCGCAACGGCATGATTGAAGTTAAAAAAGCTTACGCCGGACACAATTTAGAATTTGCTCAATATGCGGTAGCTATTACCAGCGTTGACAGCAACCTCGATAAACTGGCTAAAGACGAAGGTTGGCTGGCCAGATTTCCTATGTATGACTGGGTGGGAGGACGCACCTCAGAAATGTCTGCTGTGGGGCTAGTACCAGCTGCATTGCAGGGCATTGATGTTCGCGCCATACTAGATGGTGCAAAAGAAATGGATGACGCTACCCGCGTCCCAGATGTGAAAAATAACCCCGCAGCCTTGCTTGCTTTGTCTTGGTACTTTGCTGGTAACGGAAAGGGTGAAAAAGATATGGTTGTCCTACCTTATAAGGACAGCTTATTTTTATTCAGTCGCTATTTGCAACAGCTGGTGATGGAATCCTTGGGCAAGGAAAAAGACTTAGACGGGAATGTTGTCCATCAAGGCATCGCCGTTTATGGCAACAAAGGCTCAACAGATCAACACGCTTATGTCCAGCAGTTGCGTGAGGGTGTAGCGAATTTCTTTGCTACTTTCATCGAAGTGTTGGAAGATCGTCAGGGCCCATCCACTGAAATAGATCCGGGAGTAACATCAGGCGATTATCTTTCCGGTTTTCTTCAAGGAACCCGACAAGCGCTTTATGAAAATCACCGCGATTCAATTACAGTCACGATTCCCCAAGTTAATCCCCGAACTGTAGGGGCATTAATTGCTTTGTATGAACGTGCTGTTGGTTTATATGCTAGTTTGGTTAACGTCAACGCCTACCATCAACCAGGCGTAGAAGCTGGCAAAAAAGCAGCCGCTTCCATTCTCGATTTGCAAACACGAGTGTTAGCAGTCCTACAAAAAGAAAAAACTCCCATTTCTCTTGACGAACTCGCAAAGAAGGCAGGCGCATCAGAGCAAGTTGAGGCAATTTACAAGATTTTGCGTCATATCCATGCCAATCAGCGAGGTGTAGTTTTGCAAGGTGATCTTCAGAAACCCGGCAGTTTAACCGTTTCTGCTAGCTGATAACTCTAGTCTGAATATCACATTTTGTCCATAATTGTTGTATCAGCAACAATTCTTTATGGTGAAGCATCCTAGATAGAAGATATATCTTCAGTCTAGGATGTTTCACTATTCTGTATCCAATTCATAATTCATTATTGATGCCACAGAGCAACTAAATTTATTTATCCACCGCTATTTCTGAATTGCAATGAGCCAAAAGTCCAAGCTGTTGTTTTGTTCTAAAAATAAATAGTTTTGGTAAATTCTGTGCTGTCGAGTATAAATAGTGGTGTTATCTGACGCATAGACGCAAAACTGTTCAAATTTTAGGGTGGGTGATGTGTGTTTAAATCTTTCACGAAACTTGACTACCTGCTGAAAGAAACTTTCCTCGGGTTACTACGGGGAGGTTGGATGAATTGGGCAGCAGTAAGTACTGTTACGGTGTTACTGTTTTTATTTGGCTTGAGTTTGCAAACCTCTTGGCAAGTCGAAAAACTTCTCTATCAGTTCGGTAGCCAGCTAGAAGTTTCAGTTTATCTCGAACCAGATACGCAAGCCGAAAGCATTGAGTCATTGATCATAAAAATGCCAGAGGTAGCGGCGATGCAAACCATTACCAAAGAACAAGCTTGGACTAAGTTAGTTAAGGAAATGAGAATTTCTGATATTGAGGGTGCTACCCAGCAGCTAGGCGAGAATCCTTTAGTTGATGAGATGAAGGTGAAAGCGCGTAATTCTCAAGTTGTACCAACCTTAGCAACGCAACTGGCCAAGTTACCGGGAGTTGATACGGTGCAGTATGTGGATGAAGCAGTTAAACGCATTGCCCAATTGCACCAAGGTCTGAACTGGATTACTTTAACGATTACAATTATTTTGACCTTAACAGCGATCGCAGTGACTACTACGACAATTCGGCTGATTGTCATGGCGCGACGCCAGGAAATTGAAATTATGCAACTAGTGGGAGCAACTTCTGCTTGGATTTACCTGCCGTTTATTTTACAAGGAATTGCTTTTGGTTTAGTTGGTGGTGCGATCGCTTGGAGTTTCATTTCAGTAATTCAACAGTTTCTCGGTAAGTTGCTAGCCAATCAACCTGAGTTTATTCAAGCTATTACCAACGGTGTGCAACTCACTCCAGCCCAAATTTTATTATTACCCCTGATTCTTTTAAGTTTCGGTGCAGGTGTAGGATTAATGGGAAGCTTATTTGCTGTCCGACGTTTTGCTAAAGGTTAGTCATTGGGCATGGGGAAATGACAAAGGACGAAATCGCTATGAAATCGCAATGGGAATGTTTTCTGCAAAATCTCGGTGTATGGGAAGGTTCATTCACCAATTTTTCTCCCGAAGGTACACTTCTGAACGATACTCCTAGCCGTCTTTCCCTAGAAGGTTTGAACAATAACCAGATAGTGCGTCTAACTCTGAGCCGCTCGGGACAAGATGATCTGATTAGAGAATATAGTTCTGTGGGAGGGGGTCTCCTATTTTTTGAAAATGGTTCATTTTCTGAAGGTTTAATTCAGCTAGGGCCATTTTCCGAATTTGGGGCAGAACTTGCTTTTGTTCATGAAAATCGCCGCTTACGTCTGGTGCAAGTATTTGATAAGACCAGTCAGCTAAGTAGACTAGTTCTAATTCGAGAACATCTAGCTGGAACCACAGTAGCAGAACGTCCACCCTTGCAGATAAATGACTTGTTGGGAGAATGGCAAGGAAAAGCAGTGACAATATATCGAGATTTGCGTTCGCCTGATATTTACTCTACAACTTTGAAAATACAACTTGATGATACTGGGCGATTAATTCAAAGTACCTCTTTTGGAGAACGCACAATTACCTCAACTGCTACCATCAAAGGTTCCATCATTCTCTTCGACCAAGATCCCCAAAAGCAAGTACAAGTATTATTGTTACCTGATGGCGCTTCTGCAACTTCTCCTCTAAAGGTGCAATTACGTCAACCCTTATTTTTGGAAGCGGGTTGGTTAATCCAGCCAAATCTGCGCCAGCGGATGATTCGCAGCTATAACGATAAAGGTGAATGGGTTAATCTGACATTAGTTACTGAAGAAAAGGTGTAAGGGATTTTTAGCTTGCGATCGCTTATCCCCGGTAATTCAAAGTAACTCTTCGCAAAAAACTTAAACAGGTTAATGGCACAGTTCGACCGCGCCAACTGATTGATCCATCTGTAAAATAACAAATAGCAGTAGTACAACTTACCCCTAGTAAGAAAACCTTAAATGGTACAGACCCCTGCTAAACCCCTGACTCTAAGTGAATTCCTGGATCTGCCAGAGACAGAACCTGCTAGTGAATACATTGATGGGCGTATCATCCAAAAACCGATGCCGCAAGGAGAACACAGCGCAATTCAGACCGAGTTAGCACCTGCAATTAACTTGGTGGTAAAACCCAAACAAATTGCGCGGGCTTTCTGTGAGCTTCGCTGTAGCTTTGGCAATCGCTCAATTGTGCCTGACATTTCTGTGTTTATGTGGGACAGAATTCCCCGCAAAGAAAATGGTGGGGTTGCTAACGTCTTCTCTCTAGCCCCAGATTGGACAATTGAAATTCTATCTCCTGATCAAAGTCAAACTAAAGTTACCAAGAATATTCTGCATTGCCTGAAGCATGGAACTCAGATGGGATGGCTGATTGATCCTGAAGAACAATCTGTGTTTGTCTACTTGCCAGATCAACCAACCAGTTTTTACGAAGAACTAGGAGCACATTTACCAGTGCCAGAATTTGCTAAGGATTTCAGCCTGACAGTAGAAGGTTTATTTAGCTGGTTGCTGGAGTGATTGTAGTTTCGCCATTTCTTCACGAATAATCTCAAGGTATCGTCTCACAAATAACCTAGCGATCGCACTTCTCCTACTGAAAGTGTTTAAGATTGTGAGTGGAAAAACATGTTGGGTTTCCTAGCGTTAACCGAACCTACAATATTAGCGATCGCACTAACGCTTCAGCAGATATTGCAAAAGCTCTAATTAATATACTAAGGAACAACGGCGTTGCAACGCTTGCTTAAGTAGCATTTGATATTCTTTATCCCCAACCCGATAAGCACCAAACCTTTCCAAATGCGGATTCATCATTTGGGCATCGAAAAACACAAATTTCCTCTGGCGCAATCTTTCCACCAACTTTACCATCGCTACCTTTGAACCTTCAGGAATGCGGTAAAACATCGACTCGCCAATAAAAGCACCGCCAATAACAATCCCTAAAATTCCCCCAGCTAATTCGTCACCCTGCCAAGTTTCAAAACTATAAGCATAACCACTCTGGTAAAGCAGCCAGTAAATCTTTTGCAATTCCGGTGAAATCCAAGTTGTCTCTCTGTCAGCACACCCAGCCACCACAGCTTGGAAGTCCCGATTAATGTCCACTGTAAAACGCTCTTGATTCAGGACACGCTGTAAAGACTTGGGGTAGTGAAACCGTTCATCCAAAGGAATAAAAGTTCGATCGCGACTTCCGTACCAACTCAGGCGATCGCGCTCATCAGCCATGAGAAAATAGCCTTGTGCATAACCCTCAACAATAGCGGCGATATCATATTGCATAAATAAACATAAAAAAACACTAGAGAAACGCAATTTGATGCTATCAGTCATTCTCTGCGTTCCTCTGTGTTTCCCTCCGCGTCCCTCTGCGTTTAAGATAAAAAAGATGACTCAACCAATTCCACCTATCACCTTACCACCACCTGAAAATCCGCTGCTCGAAGGTGAATGGTTACGAGAGCGTTTACAACGGTGGCTAGATACAGAATTTATCCCCGAAGCAGTAAACCAAAATATTGCCCAACGAGCAGCACAGATTTTTGTGCGTCAACGGATGGAAGGAGAAAACGACCTTGGTTCTCTGGTAATTGCCATTGTCACAGAGATGCAGTCGTATGATTTTTCCAATAGTTTCTACGGAGAATTTGCGATCGCTAACGCCGTCAGCGATCTACTCTTAGAAAGTCTGGGAATTGATAAGTGTTGTGGTCAATAATAGTTAGGAGTTAGGAGTTAGGAGTTAGGTTTGTCTCAATTAATAACTCATCACTCATAACTCATCACTCATAACTTTTTACCAGCTAGACTTAACAACTCCAGGCAACAGACCTTCATGCGCCCATTCTCGCAGCACGTTCCGAGACAGTCCAAAATCGCGGTAAACACCTCTAGAACGACCAGTCAACCAGCAACGATTGCGGTGGCGGGTGGGCGCACTATTCCGGGGTAGTTGTTGAATCTTCCGGTGAATTTCCAACTTATCTAGGGGAGATTCTGCACTTCTGAACTCTTCCAGAAGGGCTTCCCGCTTGTCAGCATACTTTTCTATCAACCTGGTGCGCTTTTTCTCGCGCTCAATCATGCTCTTTTTTGCCATACATTTTTTAATTTGTTTAAAGACAGCATTTTCTATTCTACAGTCTCGCCATCAATTCTAGGGTTACTCGTAGCGCTTACTGGTCTGTCAAGTTGAAATTGATCGATACGGGTTAAGGCTGACAAGGGGACGCAGAGATTTCTTTCTTTGCGTCTCCTCGTATTTGCATCGATCTTCTTGATCAAAACTACCCTACAACCACTGGCTTATTCGCAGCAGGGCACAAATCGGCAAGCTCACAAGCAACGCAAGCGGGAGAGCGGGCTTTACAAATAGCACGACCGTGATAAATCAGTCGAATAGACCAATTTTCCCAATCAGGTTGCGGCAATAAACCCATTAAATCTTGCTCAATCCGAACGGGGTCTTTTGCTTCAGTTAAACCCAAACGCTCGCTGAGGCGCTTGACATGAGTATCTACCGTCACCCCAACATTAATGCCATAACCATGACCCAAAACGACATTTGCTGTCTTCCGCGCCACACCTGGAAGCTTTAACAACTGTTCCATTTGGTTGGGGACAACAGAGTTAAATTCGGTAACAATCATCCGACAGGCGGCTTGAATGTTTTTGGCTTTATTGCGATAAAATCCAGTTGAACGCACCAAGTTTTCTAATTCTACTAAGTCAGCGATCGCTAAACTAGCAGCATCAGGAAACCGCTCAAATAAAGCTGGTGTCACTTTATTCACCCGCTCATCAGTACACTGAGCAGAGAGAATCGTTGCCACCAACAATTGTACTGGCGTTGAGTAGTTCAAAGAGCAAGTAGCATCTGGATAAAGACGCTTCAGGCGAGCTAAAACTTCTATCGCCCGTTGCTTTTTAGATAACGAATTGCGGGTAATGCTCACTGGAACAATTTTTGTACCCACTCCAATTGGCTAGTTAATTGAGTAGTTTCTTTGACTATCAGGAAAATTCCTAACCCTAAGAGTAACACCAAACCGGTTTGCATTACACCTTCTTGAATCCTCGCAGGCACTGGCTTACCGCGCAAACCTTCTATCAGAAGAAAAGCAAGTTGTCCGCCATCCAAAGCTGGCAAAGGCAAAATGTTAATAATAGCCAAGTTAATGCTGATAATTGCAGCAAAAGACAACAAGTTTACGGTATTGTCCTCAGCTAATTTGGCACCGATTTTGACAATATTAACTGGCCCAGAAACTTGTCCAGCAGTTTGTTGAAAGTTGGTAATCAACTGGCCAAAACCGCTGAGTGTACCAACAAATAATTGTTGAAACCTATTAGCAGCAATGCCAAAAATTTCAAAAGGACTATTAGGACGGCGATAAGTTGCTGTAGCATTTGGACTAAGTGCTACACCAATTACACCTTTGCCGTCGGCTCCCAATTTTGGCGTTAATTTCAGGGATTTTTGTTGGTTTTCACGCTGAATTTTCAGTTCGATTTGCTGATTGGGATGAGTTTGAATTTCTTTTGTCAGCAAAGGAGTTGACTTATCAGAAGCCGGGAGTTCCTGACCGTTAACAGCCAGAATAATATCTCCTTCCCGAATTCCTGCTTGATAGGCAACAGATTCCTGATTAACAGGCTGTACGGCGACACCAGCTTTATAGTTTAATTCCTTGGGAATACCAACGATACCCAATTGCAGAGCCAACACCAAATAGGCAAATATTAAATTTGCTATCACTCCGGCACTGATGACGATCGCCCGGTCTAAAATTGGACGGTTACGCAGCAGATTTGGGTCATTGGGTGGAATATCGCTATCGGGGTCATCATCGGGAAAGCCCACAAAGCCGCCTAAGGGAAAAGCACGGACAGCATATTCGGTTTGTGAACCTTGGTACTTAAAAAGAACTGGGCCAAAACCCAAAGAAAAACGGTTAACGAGAATGCCTTGAGAACGTGCTGCAACAAAATGTCCCAACTCGTGTACCAAGATCAAAACAGCCAAGACTGCGATCGCTGCTAAAACTGACATAGAGCAAATTAGTGAAAATATTAAGCTATAGTTATCTCCATTCTAATTGGGCATTGGGTATTGGGTATGGAGTATTGGGCATTAGTCATTAGTAAAAGACAAAGTACTAATGACTACTTGCTAATAACTAATTACAAAATTTCACGTCCCAAATAAGGTTGCAACACTTCTGGTATCTTCACCGTCCCATCAGGTTGTTGATAATTCTCCAAAATTGCTGCCATCGTTCTTCCCACCGCCAAACCCGAACCATTCAGAGTATGTACAAACTGAGTACCTTTCTTCCCCGCCTCTTTGAAGCGAATATCAGCCCGTCGCGCCTGGAAATCTATAGTATTGGAACAGCTAGAAATTTCACGGTATTTGCCAGAAGAGGGCAACCAAACCTCTAAATCATAAGTTTTGGTAGAGGCAAATCCCAAATCTCCAGTACTTAAATTTACTACTCGGTAAGGCAACTGCAACGCCTGTAAAATTGCTTCTGCATTCGCTACCAATTTCTCCAGTTCATCAAAAGAGGTACTGGGTTCGACAAACTTCACCATTTCTACCTTGTTAAATTGATGCAGGCGAATTAATCCCCGCATATCGCGCCCATAACTACCAGCTTCGCGGCGAAAACAGGGAGTAAAAGCACAATGGTAGATAGGTAAGTCTTCAGCAGCGAGAATTTCACCACGGTAGAGATTTGTAACTGGAACTTCAGCCGTAGGAATCAGCCATAAGTCATCCTCAGCACATTTAAAGCTTTCTTCAGCAAACTTGGGCAACTGACCGGTCGCCGTCAAAGACTCGGTATTCACTAACAGCGGCGGACTGACTTCCACATACCCAGCTTGAGTATGAAGAGCCAGCATAAATTGAATTAATGCCCTTTCCAATGCCGCACCAGCGCCTATCAATGTCACAAAGCGACTTTGGGAAACTTTCACAGCCCGCTCAACATTGAGAATACCTAGCTTTTCGCCAATTTCCCAGTGAGGGAGAATATTGAGATTTTGAGGAATGTACTCATCACCCCAACGGCGTACTTCTACGTTATCTTCCTCATTCTTTCCAAGGGGTGTAGAGTCGCTTGGCAAGTTGGGAAGTGCCAACACAAGTTGGGCAATTTCAGCTTTGAGTTCTTTTTCTTGGGGTTCCAGTTCGCTCAATGTAGTTTTAACAGAGTTACCTTCGTCCCGCAAAGCTTGAATTTCTGGGTCTTGAGGATTAACCCCAGATTTAATCTTCTGCCCGACAATTTTACCGATTTCGTTGCTCCGGGCTTGGAGTTGACTGCGCGTTCCCTCAAGTTCCCGTTGTTGCCGATCTAACTGTAATATCGGTTCGATGTCGTATTTACCACTACGACTATTCAATCGTTCTTGAACTAATTGCGGATTTTCCCGTATTTGCTTGATATCCAGCACAGATTTTTCTCAGTTTTTAGCCTATTATCTACCTGCCAACACATCAGCATATACTGATTTTGGCTTGCCATGAGCAGAAAAGCAAACATAAAAATTTTGATCTGCCAATCTTGGTAGGGCTAGAAAAATTTAAAATCCAAAATCCAAAATCCAAAATTCAAAATTTGCTATTACTCCTCTGATTTTCCAGACCCCTGAGTATTCGCAGGTGAGGGTAGCCAGTAGGCAAGTACGCCTGATAAACCACTCCAGTAAACTGCCTGGTTTTGGCTATTATCACGTTCCATAAAGATTAAGGAACTACACAATCCAATCATTAATGTACTAAAAAGCACTTGTATGCCAAATTTCCAGATTTCTAGTTTTTTCATAGTGTAAGACCTCCAATAAAGATTAATTCACCCTTGTAACGGTTCTAATATCACTCTGTAGAAGGGTGCTAATAATAAGTAACTGGTTTAGTCTTCACACTGTAATTTGATAATTTCGGAAAAGTACAATGAACATATTTGAATTATTCGCTATACGGACTCTGAAAACAAGAAAAAAGTAAGCAAGAAAAGAAGTCAAAAGAATTGCTGATTTTTGACTTTTACCTTTTCTTCCGACTCCGCTTTCTAAGGTCGGTTAATGCGATTGAGCAACCAAAGAGATGCCACAAGCCCTGCAAAGTGCGCTGAGACAGTGTTGGTGTTTGCCTGTACCACAAGCATATCTAGACCGCTGATAATTCGGGTGGGGTCAAAAAATTGGGTAGTTATAGCTTGAGGAGATATGGATCTTGCTACTAATGTTCCAACGATCGCTTGCGCCCCCAAAAGAGTCACTAGCGTCCCCCCTAAATTCACCCAAAGTCCTAAGCGTAATACTTGCACTGTCTCGCTTTTCCGAGGGCGGTTGCTGGGATTAGAGGATTCCAATTGCTTGCCAATTCTAGTGTAACGGTAAGCTAAATAAATGCCTACGGCTAAAACAACCAGTCCACAAATTGCTAAAAATACGCCAAAGCCAGTCCCAGGATTATTACTAGGACTGCCAGTTCTTTGATTAAAGATGGCGAACAGCAGCACAATTATGCTAGAAACAACGCCTAGTACTAGCTGAATCCAGAAACTAATCCAACCTGTAAGGCGAAAGGTTTGGGCAATTGCCCGGAGAGTTGAGGAAGATGATGGAGCATCGGGAGTCTGTGACATAATTGATCACCAATGTGCTGGGTGCTTTCAAAAGACATGGAAAACCTTGTTGAGAGGTATCGCACTTTGCGTCTCTCCCTTTCCTAGTCTTTGCGTCTTCTTTGATAAATTTACTATCACACTTGCCAAATGGGGCAAGAGATTCTCTTATCCAGAAAATCAGTAATGGTTACTACTTAGGTGTGTCTACAGGCGTAGCAGCTTTAACCCAGACATATCCCTTAGCTTAAGGTTTGAGAATCGGCATTGGGAAAATCACTGTAAAACAAAGTGTTTATTAAGTTTTACAGACAAAATTGCATTTTACCTGTAAAATTTCTTCGATAGCATTTTATTGCTTAAGCAGTTCTAACCAGCTCGGCATCACTTAACACCAAGATAGTGACTTCGCCACGCTCTGTTCGCTCCTCACCACACCATATCGAGCTTGGGTAGGGGTACAGTATTTTGTGCCCCTAAAACTCGCAAACTCGTCCCACAACTTCACAGGCGTGGGTAATTATTTGGTATTTACGCAATGGATATCTAGTCTAAGTAGGTTTATATACGTTACTCACTTAGCAGTAGCACTGTATACTGACTACAAGGATTGTAGACCGTACCCTAAGGCATTTTTTTAGCCATTCACTAACCATGAAACTTGAGGATATATATCAATTCTTTGAGAATCCTCCGCCAACTTACCTTTGTCAGGAAGTAGCAGTTTGTTACATACTGTCTGTTTTGTTACAAGGTGAATCTTACGGAACCGAGTTGATTGAGCAATTAGAAACTGAATATCCCACCTCTAGGCTTTCGGATACCGTACTTTATAGTGCAATCAAATTTCTGGAAGACCAAAAGGCAATCACTGGATATTGGAAGAAACTGGAAGGACGAGGACGCCCCAGGCGGATGTACCAAGTTTCTCCAGAGTGGCAAGTTCAAGCGCAGGATTTAGCTTTTCTTTGGCAAGATTACATCAACAGGAGGACAAAGTAACGAATAATTGATATTGATAATGAATAAGTCTCCTCCAGTCAAACAGTAACAATTAGTTATGGATACTGCTATTCTGCCATCTACGTTCCTGCTAACCTTGTTGTTATCGGTTGGGCTGTTTTTCTTTATTCGTGCCTCGACTAAAGACCGCATAGAAACAGCGCAAATGGTATCTGAGCAAGACGAAGCTGCTTTAATGTCTCAATTAAAAGATTATTTTCGCTCGCGGTCTTACCGAGTGGCAGCGGTAGACCGAGAACAAAACAAAGTGACTTTTGAAGGTAATGTTCGCCCCAGTTGGTTCTTAGCTATATTTTTAACTCTGCTGGCAGCTACTGGTATTATTTGTCTATCTCTGGTCGTATACCTGCTTTTTCCTAAGCTCAGTAGCTTTATTTTGGCTATGGTACTGCTGTCGCCTTTAAGTGGTCTATTTTATTGGAAAAAATCTGGAAGACTTGAGAAGGTGTCGCTCAAAGTAGAAACAACTCAGAGCGAACAAACCTCCTCAAGTAAGATCACTGTAGTTGGCCATCGAGATGAACTTAGTGAGTTACAGAGGACTCTACATCTCAAGGCTGTTGAATAATTGTTGGTTTTTATGACCATCTATTAACTATGATATGCAGACTTCTGACCTGACCTACTCTTTAGGCAATGGAAAGTAGGAAGGAGGAAATCAAGACTTCTGCTTTGTCAGTTTTCCCCACAACTTTTGTCGTGGGGAAAAATTTAAATTCATTAACTTAAATTCGTTGACAGAGCTTGGTTAACAATTTACGGCATAAGAGCGCAACTTCACTAGCGCTTTTGGATGCGCTTGGCTCTATACCCACTCCCTTCTGCATCATCAAAATAGTATCAACCCATGCAACATAGCGTGGTTTGAGACAAGTTGACTTTCCAACTACCTGGACTAGCCTTAAAAAGCAAATCAGCTCCAAACTAAAAAAAAATTAAATTCTGCATAAACTTAGCAATTTTGCCAGTTAATGTTAGTCAGGAGCCACATTCAATGCGTAAGATGACCATTTATAGTTCACCGACTAGCTAAAGCAAGAGGTTCTTGACCTGGCGAAGGTTCTAACACCCTCAAGCTAGGAAACAAGAAATGATTTTCCTCTACGTATTGAGCACCAAACAGTCCCTTTTCTGCCCAGAAATAACGGTCTGTGGTGTGTTCATTTCGCTTTACGAGTAGCAAAGCCGGTGGCAAAATACCTTCAGCTTGAATGAATCTTCTCGCTGCTGTCACAGGCTTTTCTTCGCCACTTTCGATGCTATATTGAGGCACATGTTCCAAAATGCGTCGTCCTTCCTGACGACGACGACTCTTCCTTTTGCGTCTCCTTGCCAATCTATTGTCCTCCTCTTTCAAGCTATAGATTGTAGTGATAGCTACAAAATCCGTCGTCATTATATAAGTTCTAGTTCAAAATATCAATAGTTTTTAACCTTTTAATGTAAGAAAATTAATATCTTTGGAGATAGGGAAAAGAAAATCACCAAAGGATATAATCCCTTGGTACAAACCATCGCTAAGAAAATTTTAGTTAAGCTTTATTAAATGAGTGAGGTAAAAATTAAGTATCCTCTCTTACATCATGCCTCAAAATCTGTAATCTTGAGCAAGAGCTAAAAAATGTTAATGTCTGCCAGTTCCGATTTTCTTGCTCTATGTCGAGAGCAAATAGCGCTGCTAACCCAAGGGCTGGGAGCAACTTTAAGTATTGTGTACCTGACACAAGAATTGGTAGAGACTCCCTCAGGTGAGGCAAAACTGATTCCTGTAGTGATTTACCCGGAAACAGCATTATTACCGCCAGGGAAGGAGACTGCTGAAGCGACTGTACACAATCAACTTCAAGTTGGAAATGTGTTTATATTACCTAATCATCAGAGAAGGTTATTGACAACAGGATCAGAATCTCCAACCTCGTCACCAGAGTCTGAGATCCCAAATGCATCTCAACCCCATCTAAAAGAAGAATACTTACTTAGTGGTAATCAAATTGTTTTACCTCTGATTTATGAGGGTGTGATGATGGGGTTACTGGTGACAGGTAGGGAAGACCGGGCATGGAATGAACATGAGGAAAGTCAGATTCAACGGATAGCCCAAACATTAGCGATCGCTTGTATTTTAGATCAGCGGCGAGCATGGTTTGAGCAGCAGTTGCATGAACAACAAATTCTCCAAGAAAAACAACGGGATTTGCTGGATAACCTGTTGCATCAGTTTCGTAACCCCTTAACAGCGTTGCGGACTTTTGGCAAACTGCTATTGAAACGACTCAGCCCAGCAGACGCTAACCGGGATGTAGCAACTAGTATTGTGCGGGAAAGCGATCGCCTCCAAGAATTGCTGCAACAATTTGATCAAGTAATTGACTTGACAGAGGCAGATTTAGCACCACTACATCTCCCTGAACATGAAGTATTTGTAGAAGCAACTATCCAAAAAGATGCTAAACCGCCGCTACTATTACCGGGAACGGGAGATAAAGCAGTTGACTGCTCGTTAGCAGATATATTAGAACCATTATTAATATCAGCCAAAGCGATCGCCCAAGAGCGAAAGCTAAAACTAATAACTGAAATTCAACAGAATTCACCCCTAGTACGTGCCAACGTCAAAGCATTACGAGAGGTCTTAACTAACATCATCGATAATGCTTTGAAATACACTCCCACAGGTGGCAAAATTTTGATTCAGGCGGGGCAAGAAAAAGCTAATTTTCAGGGAATTGTTATTAGTGACAACGGGCCTGGCATTCCACCCCAGGATTTAGAGCATCTTGGAGAACGGCATTATCGGGGTGTACAAGCGCAAACAGAAATCCCTGGTACTGGTTTGGGGTTAGCGATCGCAAAACAATTAATAGAGCAAATGCAGGGCGAAATCGAGGTTTTCAGCCCTGCAATCAACTCTAAGCTAACTTCACCCGATGCGCCGGGAACTACGTTTATTATTTGGTTACCGGAAGTTGAGAATTAGTCATTAGTATTTACAAATGACCAATGACTATCTTACTGAAACCAACAAGTTTTGATTGATTGTCATTTGCAAATCGGTATCTGGGTCAATTGCTACTAAATCAACACTATTTCTGCCGAAGAACAGACCAATTAACGCACCGATACCAGCGCCACCCAAGACCTCTTCTGTGGCAATGGCGCGATCGCCTGTGACAGCAGATACCGCAGCGGCTGCACCTGCGCCCAATACAGTATTCTTGATAATTGAACCAGTACTAGTACCTTTGTTGACGGTTTCAGTTTTGGTAATCACTTCAGAGCTAGCGTTAAGCTGATACTCTTGACCACTCGTCAAAACTAGTTTCTCGGCAACGAATTGAGAACCGCCTGTAGCAGGTTTGAGTTGACCAATAACTTGACTACCAGCAGGAATCACTACAGATCCTTCTTGCGTAACCACGTTTTGGGATACTGTCAATGTCAAGGGCGCTGTTTCATCCTTTGTAACCAGAATTTTTTCTGCCTTGTCATACTTCACAGGGATAGCAGTCCCTTGGGGAATTGTCACAGCTACAGGTATTGGGGTAGTAGACCCAACAGCCACGACATAGGGCGAGTTAATTGCTGAGGCTTGATTAGAACTAACCAATGCTTGGTAGATAAAAGCTGCCACCTGGGCGCGAGTGGCTGTTGCGGTTGGATTCAGGAACTTCACATTAGGATAGTTCACCACAATTTGCTTCTCAGTTGCTGCTGCGATCGGGCTACGGGCATAGCTAGCGATGTTAGAGGCATCATTAAAGTATTGCAGAGTGCTTTCGGTATTACCGCTCGGACTATATTCCAGACCGTTAGCGAGAGAAACTAAAACCTGCTGGCGGGGAATAGCTTGGTTAGGCTCAAAGCGATTACCAGGATAACCAGATAAGAAACCAATCGTATAAGCTTGCCCAATAGCACTAGATGCCCAATAGTTGCTTGGCACATCAGTAAAATTGATTGCCTGCCGTTGCTGTGCTTTTTGGAAAGCTTTGTTGACCATAGCGGCAAATTGAGCGCGTGTCACCGCTTCTTCAGGGCGGAAAGTACCATCAGGAAATCCGGCAATTACACCTCGTTGAGACAATTGTTGAATAAATTGTGCTGCCCAATAGTTAGATGAAACATCAGAAAAAGTAGTTTGAGCAAAAGATGGTGAAGCTGTAATGAAGGGCGCTACAGTACCTACTGTGACGCTTAAAGCCATGAGTGCAGCTTTTCCAGATTGCAAACGATTTAAGTTAAACATTATTTTTACTCCAGTACAATTATTTTTTTTACTGTTAATTAATTAGACCTCTTCTGAAGTATGAGGTTCCCATTAATTCATGTTTTTTGTAAAAACCATTACTTTAGTCATACAGTCAAATGAGATAAACAAAATCAGAAATTACTTGTCAACAGAGCTAGCAATAGGTAAATAGTGTAATCAGTCTCTTCCCAATTAATGCTATTAAATAAGTATTGAAAAAATATGAGTACTGAGTAAGACGATACAGAGATAGGTTAGTTGCTGAAAAATAGATTTTTAGGGTTAAAAAATGAAGGCGATCGCTCACTATAGTTAAAGTGGCGATCGCCTATCAGAGGTGATTAAAGTCACGACTTGAATTCAGTTAAATCTAGTAGCGGGATGGTGGTACTAAATTCAAGTTAGAATTCAGTGTAAGCCTCAAATCCTGTGCAGGCCTGAGAACAAAAACATTTGCTTCTTTTTTCCGCAACAGCACACTTGCTCCTGCACCCGCAGCCCCACCAATAACAGGTTTTAAATCATCAATTCTGCGGTTACCAGTAACTAGTGAACCTAAAAGACCAGCACCCGCACCGATAGCTGCATCAGTTAAAACCTGACCTGTGCTGGGCCCCTGTGAAACTTTTTGAGTTGTGGTGTATGTCCGAGAAGTTGCATTAATGGATTGACGCCGACCATTAGAAAATTCTAATTCTTGAGCTACAAACCGCACACCTTTTCCTTTATTATCATCTGTATCTCTTGAATAACTATCTAGGTCAACAGATTCTAGTCGTCCATTTACTTTAGTACCGGCGGGAATCAAGACATTTCTATTCCTGTCGATAATGTCATTCGCTATTCTCAGCGTTAAAGATTGACTTTCCCCAGGAGCAATAGTAATTGTCTCTTTATCATAGGTAACAGGAAAAGCAACCCCAGAAGGAATGGTAACGTTTCCATATTGCCCAGTTCTGTCTTGCCCAATTCTGTATTGTGCATTAGCAGGAGCTAAAGTTAACAGTGGGGCAGTGACGCTTGCGGTAACGGCTATTGCCATGAGTGCAGCAGTTCCAGATTTCCATTGATGTAGGCGAGTCATAAGTGGGTAAACCTTTGTGTATGTTATGTATCTAATGACGTGGATTCACTGAGTTTGTTTCTGAAATTTATAAAACCTGTTTATAGGCGCATTCCGAATATTAAGGTGCTTATATAACGTGGAGTTTGTGTTGCAGCTACGCCTATCGAAGATATCGCTCCTCAGAATTTGTATCCTGCTAATGTGCGTTACCAAATAGGAAGTGAGATACTCTCAAGATGACGCAAAATAGGTCTAATTGTTTCCTGAGTTGTTTCATTGTTTACGTCCACATATCTACACCACTGAATAGAGGCGAATGGGCTGACTGCGAACTCTTACTTCCATTCTAGATTTATTTGCTAGGACTTGGGAAAGATTTTCGCTTTCTTTGTCAATCAGAAGCAAAGCCAGAAACGCTCCGCCTTTGCTCAGAAGACCTCAGCACGGCTATCCAATAATGAAATGTATCATTAGCTATTTTTCTTTTCATAAGTTAATATTTCGGAGATGTCTAATGGTTTTCGGCATATGCTTTATAACTTTGACAAAATCTCTGGCAATAATTGACTAGGAACTTTAGATAAAGCCAAATTTTGTCCCTGTATCCCTAATTCATCATGAAAAGCACGAATAGTTTTGATCACATAAGTGAAAGTTGTTTGATAAGCTTCTGGTTGTTTGCTCAATCCGTTTAAGGCTTGCAAATGGTTATCTAATGCTACTTCTAGGTGTTGAGAACGTGTTGCTTTGTCACCATTAAACGACTTATCTATTACTAGCTGATAATGTGCTAGTCCCAGGTTATTATAAGAGGCAAGCAAATCAAAACTTAAAGCAGTACCGCTAAGTGAGTGAGCCAAAGCTATAGCTTCTTCATAAGCACTGATGCATAGTTGCAGATACTTTTGCCGTGCTTCTTTGGTTGTCTGAGATAGGTTGGCGAGATGCCAGTAGGCAGTACCCAGATTATTTTGTGTAGCGGCGCAGGCACTGGGAACATTAGCTGGAGTGCGATACTTAAGAGCTTCGCTGTAGACATCTATAGCTAACTGGAGATTTTGGGCAGGTTGTTCGTATTGTGCCAGATTCCAATAGGCAGTGCCGATGTTGTTTTGAATCATGCCATATTTGAGCGGTTCCTGTTTGGGGTTGTAGTGGACAAGTGCTTCGTTGTAAGCTGCGATCGCTTTCTTTAAATGCACAATCGGTTGATTATATTGCCCTAGATGCCAGTAAGCAGTACCCAAATTGTTCTGGCAAGCCGCATACTTTAATGAGTCCATATCGGCTGTACGGTAGCTGAGTGCTTGACTGTAAGCTAAGATTGCTTGCTGCCAATTTTCAGATGGGTGAGAAAAACGAGCCAAATCACCATAAGCCGTCCCCAAGTTATTTTGTACACGAGCGTAAGTTTCTGGATGTTTCTGGGGCGAGATCATCTTTAACGCCAACTGATAAAATTCTATTGCCTGCTCTATATAAGTTTGTCCTTCCTCAGAATTGGGTGGTGTGCGGTATAGCATCCAGTAGAGTGTACCCAAATCATTCAAGATATCTGGGAGTTGCGGTGAGGTTTCGTCATAGCTAATTGCCTCCTGATAGGCAATAATTGCCACCATCAGGTTTTCTAGAGTTGACTCTCCTTGCTCAATGCGAAGTCGGTATAAGGTACCCAAGCGATGATAAGCTTCTGCCAGTATCTCCCCTGAAACTTGCTTTTCGTGTAATTCTTCAATATCCAACAAAATCTGCTGGGGTTGTAAGAAATCCTCTGTATCTTGAGCAATGTTTGTATTGATTGTTGCTATTACTAGCTCCGTTAATTCATTACTAATATGAGATAAAGACGACAGCGATTGATTATTACTCCTACTCCCATATCTAGTAGTAGATTCCTGCTGTTGTGGCGCAGCCTTCAATAAATCCGCTGTTGACGGCGAAACTTCTTGGGTTTTATGGACGCCATTCCCTTGTGTTTCTGACGGGAAATCGGAATTATTCTGAAAATTTAACTCGGTTGCTGCGGTTCTGAGTTCTGCTTGGTTAGCTGATTCATCTAAAATCGACTGCTCAAGATTCCCTAAATCCAAGCTTCTAGAACTAGAAAAACGTTCTGGATAACCCGAATTCTGAGTTGCTGGCGTGGGTTCTCCAGCAAAAACAAATACGCCAGTCCGACAACGCCAAAACTGTGGCGCGGATTGCTTGATAGCAGATAACCAAGGACGCGGTATCCACAACAGCAAGTTAGATTCTAGGAATCGGCTGGATTCTTGTGTAGAAAAATATTGTTCGCTTAAGCGGAGATAGTGCAAAAATAACCGTTGTGTAGCGACTGGTTGCTTGGTGAGATGCTCCACGCCGACAATCTGAAATGCTGGTACTGGAAAAGGTCTTCCAGGGGTATCTTTTGATGCCCCAACAATTGGCGGTGGATAATTGGCCAACCATTGATTTATCTGAACTATGGGATTAGGATCGTTTAAATTTAAACGCAACGTAACCAATCGCGGATAAGCTGGAGTGCTATTCTCCGGGGCATTTGATGGCTGATATAGCACTTGTCCAATAGGATAAGCCAATGTCGAGTGTAAACGGGCAGCTACTTGATTTCTTAAGTGTAAATCATCACATACTGCTAAAAAAAGTTGTCGTCGTAAACCAAGACTTAGGGCAAGTTTCAGGCGATGGTATACTTGCCGATTCCAACTAGAATTATCATTGTGTGCAGTATCATTCACGCTCATGGCGGCTCAAGAGCCAAAAAACAGTACATATCACCTTTCTGGGCGCATCCAAGTGGACTAATCTCATAATGGAAATGATTTTTAAACTAACGTTGTGCTGCTCAGTATAAATCGAGCTTTTCAGGTATAATAAAATGAAATAGTATATAATTATACTTTCATTGTTAACTCAATTTTAACAAAAAATAAAAAAGCAGGCCCCTCTTAAAATCGGAACCTGAAAAACTATAAAGAAGATGAAATTTTATTAAAGTCTTTTATGATCAACTGCTCTGAGAAACAAAGAAGGCGACTAAAATTAAACCGCCAACCAAAACTGTAGCGGCGATTCCTAGGAAGAGATAAGTTCGCTTTTGCCCTTCCGTGGGAGGTTCTGCTTGATAAATCTTTGGTTCGCGGGCAAAATTATTCAGAAGACCGCCTTCTTCGTTTGTATAGGGCATGAATCAATTCCTTTATCTTTATTCTTCATTTAATGTTACATAAATGCTAGATCCGCTCTGAAACTGCTAGACAAATCGTTACATTAGGGATGAAATATTGAGTATTGGGGACTGGGTATTGGGTATAAAATACTTAAAACTCCCTAGCCCCCAATCCCTAACTAGTAATCGTCCCAGTTACAGGTGAACTAGGACTGGCGTAGTCTTTGATAGGCATTCTGCCAGCAAGGTATGCTAGACGACCGGCAACTGTTGCTAAATTCATGGCACGAGCCATTGCTGCTGGGTTTGGAGAAAGGGCGATCGCACTATTAATCAACAAGGCATCGGCTCCCAATTCCATTGCCTGGGCAGCTTCTGAGGGTGAACCAATACCGGCATCTACCACCACTGGCACACCCGCATTTTCGATGATGATTTGGATGTTGGCGGTTGTTTTTAGCCCTTGTCCAGAACCAATCGGCGATGCTAAAGGCATCACCGTAGCACAGCCTACTTCTTCTAAACGCTTGGCTAACATGGGGTCAGCGTTAATATAGGGCAACACTGCAAAACCTTCTTTAACTAATTGTTCTGCGGCTTGCAGCGTCCCAATTGGATCTGGGAGTAAATACTTAAGATCAGGTATTACTTCTAACTTTACAAAATTATTATCTTCCTGCCCTAACAATTTCGCCATTTCTCGCCCCAAACGCGCCACCCGAATCGCCTCTTCAGCAGTTTGGCAACCTGCCGTATTGGGTAACATCCAGATTTTCGTCCAATCCAAGGCTTCAGCTAAACCTTCATGTCCTGGAGCCTTGGTTTGTACCCGTCGTACTGCCACGGTGACAATTTGGCAATCGCTGGCGGCGATGCTTTGCTGCATTTCCTCAATGCTGCGATACTTACCAGTTCCTGTCATCAATCGGGATTGGAAGGTTTTTCCAGCAATAATGAGGGGTGAATCTTCAATGGGCAGAGAAGCGATTAATCGCGTCTCTACTGGGGAGTGCTGTGGCGATATGGCAGAGCGATGCCCGTTGGAGAAATTGGCAGAGTGAGTCAGCATTGGCGTGGAGGTAGATGGCTTGGACTGGAAGCGCGAATAGTGAAAATCAGCAAGTAGAGGGTCAGACTTTTGTTCCAAGATTAAATCGGCAATTAATGCAGCTGTTACGGGTGCAAGTAGAATCCCGTTGCGGTAATGACCGGTAGCAAGGGTTAAATTTTGACAGTAGCTAGTGCCAAGAATGGGCAATTCATCAGGGGTGGCTGGACGAAATCCCCACCAAAACTCTTGGATGGGATAATGCTTTAGTTGGGGATACAGCCGGATGGCAGCTTGTAGTAACTTTTGAATGCCTTCTGGGGTATTGTCAGGGATGAAGCCAACGTCTTCGCTCGTTGCCCCAATAACGAGGCGATCGCGCCTTGGTACGATGTAAATATCCTGCCCAAACAAAACCCGCTTCAAGGGCAATTCCGGCGCAAATTCTGGTATCCGCACACTCAGCATTTGTCCTTTTCTGGGGCGCACGGGTAGTGGTAACAATTCATTTGACCAAGCACCTGAAGCTAAAACATAGTGCGCGGCGCGAATCATTCCGGCGTTGGTTTGCACGCCAACCACTTTTCCTTGCTGCTGTAAAAATGCTTCTACTGTAATACCGTCTTTGAGTTCAACACCAACAGACTCAGCCGCCGTCCACAATACGTGAGCTAGAGCTTTATTATCAACTTGTGCGTCTTCAGGATACCACCAGCCACCAATTACCTCTGCTCCCAATCCTGGCTGATATTGATGAATTGCCTCTCTGTTTAACCAGTAAGCGGGGGAAGAGGCGGGGGGGCACGGGGAAGAGTCCAGAGAAGAGGAATTTTGCCCATGCTCCCTGCTCCCTGCTCCCTGCTCCCTGCTCCCTGCTCCCCCTGCCTCTTTAAAGACGGGTGCAAGGATACCGCAGGGTCGGTAGCCAGTATTTAAGCCAGTTAGTTCTTCTAATTTCCGCGTCCAGTCGGGATATAAAGCACGCGATCGCCAGCATAAGGAGCGCATTGCCTCATTCGGGATGTTTTCTGCATCTGGTGCTAACATCCCGGCGGCGGCGTGGGTAGCAGCAGCCTGAAAGTCACGACAAAGCACGGTGACACGTGTCCCGCGCAGTTTTAGTTCAATGGCGATCGCTAAACCAATAACGCCGCCACCAATAATTACAGTCTCACTAGTCATTAGTCATTAGTCATTAGTCATTTATCATTAGCCATTTATCATTAGTACATAACTAATAACTCATAACTAATAACTCATACCTTATAACTTATAACTCGTAACTAAAGACGGATCTATCGTTACCACAAGGCGCGAATTGGTTCGTTGCCTTGATTAACATCGGTGGATGGGGTGTCTGTCTCTGAAGTATCTGTATTACTGTCTATTGTACTGTCAGGATTCTGGGCAACGCTGCTCCTGTTGTCAGGTCTTGGGGCTACAATACCGCGTCTGTTTTCGTTTGTTTCAGTTGTTTCAGTTCCTTCTGTTGCAGTTTCTTCATTCTTGCTGCCAGCACTGCTATTAACATTGATATTAGCTGGGAGGACTTGTGATTTCTTGTCACTGGGATTGTTGGCGCTTTGTACGCCCATAGGAAAATTGATGCCCAGTAATGTACCAAGCAGAATGGCCAAACCTCCAGCCATTAAAATTAAGGGTGTCCATCTACCCATCTTGTCTTACTCCTTTTTAACCTTTTGGTGTCCACACTATTCGAGAACCTTGTCCCCAAAATCCATCAAACTTTGTCACTTTCACATCGCCTAAAACCTGAGTTTGACAGGCTAAACGCAAGTCTGTTGTAGGAGAATGGGGAGGAAGCGAACGCCGTGCTCGATCACGCCAATTCGCTGTTGATAGTTTGCCCTCTACCTTAACCGCGCAGGTACCGCAACTGCCAATGCCCCGACAGTTTATTACCTTAGCACCGTCATTGTAGAGGTCAATACCATTTTGCAACAAAATTTTTCGGAGATTGCTTCCCTGCTCGCACTCAATTGTTTTACCTTGAGCTAGTATTTTAGGCATTTTTAAATTGCCAAACTGGCGTTTTGTTGTATATTGACACATTGCCTCGAAAGTTGTCTCGTCGGTCCCAGTTTTATGACCACAAATTCCTCACCTCAACTTTGGCTCTATGACACTACATTACGGGATGGCACTCAGCGCGAGGGGCTATCAGTATCGATAGAAGATAAGTTACGCATTGCCAAGAGACTCGATCAACTGGGAATTCCCTTCATTGAAGGCGGTTGGCCTGGTGCCAATCCTAAAGATGTACAATTTTTCTGGCAACTCCAGGAAGATCCGCTAAAACTTGCTGAAATTGTGGCTTTTTGTTCGACTCGACGCCCCAACTCCACTGCCGCCACCGAACCGATGCTACAGGATATTTTGGCTGCGGGGACTCGCTGGGTAACGATTTTTGGTAAGTCTTGGGATTTACATGTCACAACAGGACTCAAGACGACATTAGAAGAAAATTTGGCGATGATTGGCGACACAATTGAGTACCTCCGTTCTCAAGGGCGTCGGATTATCTACGATGCCGAACATTGGTTTGATGGTTACAAGCACAATCCAGATTATGCTTTACAGACATTAGATGCTGCGATCGCATCTGGTGCTGAATGGCTAGTTCTTTGTGATACAAATGGCGGCACTTTACCCCACGAAATTAGCCAAATTGTTCAAGATGTCAGTAGTCATTTGTCATTTGTCATTAGTCAAGAACCAATGACCAAGGATAAAGGACAAAGGACAATTCCTCAAATTGGAATTCATACTCATAACGATTCGGAAATGGCGGTTGCTAACGCTTTAGCCGCCGTTATGGCAGGGGCAAAGATGGTACAGGGCACAATTAATGGTTACGGTGAACGTTGCGGTAATGCTAACCTCTGTTCGTTAATTCCCAATTTACAACTGAAGGCGGGTTACAGTTGTATCACAGAAGACCAGCTCACACAACTTACAGAAGCTAGTCGTTTTGTTAGTGAGGTGGTCAACCTCGCGCCAGATGAACATGCTCCTTTTGTGGGACGTTCGGCTTTTGCCCATAAGGGCGGTATTCATGTATCAGCCGTAGAACGTAATCCCCTAACTTACGAACACATTCAACCGGAACAAGTCGGAAATCGTCGCCGCATCGTGATTTCTGAACAGTCTGGACTCAGCAATGTTTTAGCCAAAGCCCGCAGTTTTGGGATTGAACTCGATCAGCAAAAGGCAGAGGCCAGGGAAATTCTCCAGCGCCTCAAAGATTTGGAGAGTGAAGGATTTCAATTTGAAGCAGCAGAGGCAAGTTTTGTACTGTTGATGCACGAAGCTTTGGGAGGTCGCCAGAAGTTTTTTGAAGTCAAAGGTTTTCAAGTCCACTGTGACTTGATTGAGGGGAAAGAAACTAGCAATGCCTTAGCTACAGTTAAACTCGCGGTTGACGGGAAAAATATTTTGGAGGCGGCGGAAGGTAACGGCCCCGTGGCCGCTTTGGATGCAGCTTTACGTAAGGCTTTGGTGAATTTTTATCCCCAAATAGCAACTTTTGATTTGACAGATTATAAAGTGCGGATTCTCAACGGACATACGGGCACTGCGGCGAAAACCCGTGTGTTGGTAGAATCAGGTAATGGTCGTCAACGCTGGACGACGGTAGGGGTTTCTACGAATATTTTGGCGGCTTCTTATCAAGCGGTGGTAGAGGGCTTGGAATACGGTTTGTTGTTGCACTCTCAAGCGGAGGCAGCCGTGAAAGCTTCCAGTTGACAAACAACACTATGTAGTGTTTAAACATTTTACATTCAATGAAAATGGGAGGCGATCGCCTCCCATTCTCGTGCAACCCTAAAAGAACTAATATCAATTCTTGGAAAAACCGCAAATTTCAATTTCTTCTTGGCTAAAAGTATCCTTTAATATCTTGCGGAGAACACGCTGAATATGAAGGTGTTTTCCAGGCTTGACTTTTGTCAGCGTCAGCAGCAATAGGTTATTTTCGCCAAAGTTTTCTATTCCAGCTACTCGCGTGGGTTCTATAACATCCTGTTCATCCGCCTTTAACTCCTGCCCTACTTTCTCAACCACCCTATACACATGATCTAAATTGGAGTCATAGGAAACGCTAACTTCCACCCTTGCATATATATACTGTTTAGAGAAATTGACAATTGATCCAATATCCCCATTACGAATAATCTGCAATTGACCATCAGGATGGCGGAGGTGAGTGGTTCGCAATTCAATCGCCTCTACAATCCCCTCAACACTTCTCTCTTCCATTTTCCCGGCTTCGACATAATCACCAACCAAGTAATAGTTTTCAAATAAAATCAAAAATCCACAAACAACATCATTAATTAGGTTTTGCGCCCCAAGACCAACTGCTATACCCACAATTCCTGCACCTGCTAAGATAGGCGCAGGATCAATGCCAATCAGCTTGAGTATAGTAACTGCGGCAGTGAAGTAGATAAAATATTTGGCGAAACTCCGCATTAAGGGAATCAGTGTCAGCCGTTTCTGTTGCTGTGAGTCATTTACATTTGTAGTTTTTAAATAGAACTCATCAAGAATGAAGTAAGCGACTTCAATCAAAACATTGCTAATAAAATAAACCCCAATAATCTGCACAATTCTAGGGGTATAAGCATTTATCCAAGCGATAAATTCTATTTCTGGAACAACAAGATTTACTATGCCAACATAGAGGACGTATTCCAAAGATTTTTTGAAGAGGGGAATTAAATGACGTAAACGCTCGTATAAACGCAGTAGATTGTCAGAACTAGAGTATTTAAGACTCAGTGCATCGAGAGTATCAACGATAGTAGCAACAGCTTTGACAATGAGTAAACCAACTGTGACAATAATGTATATTTTTAAGGCAATGTAAATATATCTGGGAAAGACTTCTGGGAGGTAGAAAAATTTAGCGCACAGGATAGCAGATGATGTCCAAAGACTATGAATAATAATTCTTTTTAATATTCTAAAAAAAGCTTCGAGACTTTCATCATTAGCCTTAATTTGATCGGCATTCTTAGCATAATTACAAGCCCAATCTATAGCCCGACATAAGGGTGATATACTAAATTTAACTAGTATTAGCAAGGTAACAGTTTTCAAGCTCGTCGTGAAGAGATTGAGCAAAAATTGAGTAGGAAGACCGCGAATAAGATTAAGTTGAAATTCTTGAATGTTTCCACCTCGATAAATCACCATCCCATTCACACCAATCAGCACAAGACACAGAATCACAGAAATTAAAATTAGAAGTCTGCTGACACTCCGGCGCAGGAAAGTTATATTTGCAGATCTCCCTTGAAGCCAAGAAAGTTTAGCGACCTGCTTGAAGCTTATGCCAATTAACCAGTTAAACAGCGAGAAAATTACTATTAAAAATATGACTTCAACTAGGATAATTAGTATATTCATTTTTTGAGTATAAATAATAGAGAAAAGGCAGATATATCCCCGACTTCTTCAAAAATTCGGGGATATAGTAGCCCATAAACTACAATCATCTTACTGGATTTCTCTTTTGTTAAGAGTAGATAAACATCTTTGATATTTCGGCGAATAACTCATAGTCCCTGAGCAATCGGCGACACCCCATCAGCCAACCGAAAGTGCGCTTACCTCTTTGATTTTTTGAGAATTTACTATTTACTTTTCATACCTAATTTCAGCAAGCCGAACTGACCCATGACTTGCTCAAGCTTTCCAAATGATTACTAGCGCGTGTAGGTAGAATTTACTTTGCTTGTTGTTGTATTTGTCATTGTTTAAGCTCTCCAAATCGCTTGGAATGCATAACACCACAGTTAACATCTCAGACTTTTAATAAGAATGCAAAGACTGTTAAGATATAAATAATAAATATAAATCGATTATTTACTTTGTATAAGTTTTACTTAATTAATCCTCAGTGATTCGTGAAAAAGAATCTTACCTAAACAACTTAGGAAAAGAAAAAATCTGATATGCGTTACGAACTTGAATATAACTTTTGGCGTTTAACCACCCTTTAGCCCAATACGGTTCAGTTAAGGAAATTGGTAAGGGGTGCAGGGGGTGAAAAAAAGGCTTATCTGAATCCTATTGCCCTTTAGCCTACATTTCGCAGGTTTCTCATGTAAGTAGATAATATTTTTGGCAACGAACACCAAGAAACTGAAGAATACATCGTCGTTCATCAGTAAGATTAGCAATGTGTTTAGCGCCGACGATCGCTAGCAGATGAATCGACATGAAACATTAAAATTCCAACCTTTCGATTTACTCAAAAAAACTAGCTGATCTGGCAACTCATCCAGAAGGCTGACCGTTTTGAGTAATTCATCCTTAGGCTGGTTTTGACGCATCTGATTGAGTTTCTAGTGCCCAGTGCTGATATGGTTAAGTTAGTGGCTTCTCTGCCGTAAATGCAAAAATAGCAACCCAATTGCCAATTCCAGACATGTTACTCCTATACCTAAAATGCGTAGGCGCAGCCCGCCGCAGGCATCGCTAACATTTAGGTGCAGACCTAGAAATATAATACTGCGACAAAAACTTCATCATATACAAGGTTTTAGGAGAACTTTTCCCAAGATTGGGCAACTAATTGGCTTAACCAGCGGCGTTGTTGCTGATCCAGCAGTAAATCATCTGCTAACAACTGAGCGGTTAGTTCTTCCAAAGATTGACCCTGAGCGCGGACAATTTTAATAACTCCAGCGATCGCACTGGCAACTAATTCTTCATCAATCGGCTGTTGTCGCAGGGCAACAATTTCCTGGGGGCTGTCTGGAATGGGATAATTCATGGCGTGGGTTTACAGAAATACAAAATGAACAATAAATTTGACAAATTCTTAAAATTTCTTCACTGAATCTTTACGAAAGTAATAGGGCGGAGTTTACCTTACTTTGTGCCTTCATAAAATCTGTCTTAGTGAGTAGATTGATCGGAGATGTCAGGAAACGATGAGAGAAATCCTTTATTTAGAAGTTCCAACTCCAGATATAGCAACTGTGCGTAGCTGGCTACAAACAGATTTTGAACCTGGAAATGGAGAAAAAGTGCTTACTTCGGAAGGCTTTCGCCTCAAAATGCCCAGTGCTACTACATCGGCTGGGGTGGCTCTTTCCGAAAACTTGCCTGCGGAACTTTCTGTATTTGTCTGGTCGGTGCAACGAACTACCTATCTGAAAGTGTTTCGTTGGGCAGAACAACCCTTTCCCAGTGAGAGACAAATTCTGCAACGCCTAACCAAAGAAATCAGAAACCGTTTTGGGCATCATTACCCAGAACCGCCAGCGATTGATTTATCCCAGCAATCGATTTTTGCAGCGCTAGAATCTGCTTACCCCCTGACCGTCAAGTATTTTCAGAAAATGCCCAACGGTGAATATGACCTAACGCGTGCCTACTGGTGGGAACAACGATGGCGCGAAGGAGTACGGAATCCGCAGCAGCCCCGGCAGGTTGTGTTTTCCACTCAAGGGGATAAGGGAAGAGGTAGGGAAGCAGGGGAAGATAAGACTCCGACTTACGACATCATCTACATCGGTGGCGCACTAGGTGTGATCCATGCAGCAGTGATGGCAAAACTCGGATATAAAGTCTTGCTGGTAGAACGAATGCCCTTTGGGCGGATGAACCGGGAGTGGAATATTTCCCGCGATGAGATTCAAAGCTTGGTTAACCTGGGTTTAGTTACCCCCGCTGAGTTAGAAACCATCATTGCCAGGGAATACAAAGACGGATTCAATAAGTTTTTCGATGCTAATAATCCATCCAAACTGCGATCGCCCGTCCTTCACACACCCACAGTCCTAAATTTAGGTTTAGATTCCGAAAAATGGCTCCAAATGTGTGGGCAAAAGCTGCAAGCAGCAGGCGGCGAAATCTGGGATGAAACAGAGTTTATCCGTGCAGATATTGATATATCACAAGTTTTGTTGAAAGTCAAGCACTTACCCAGTCACGTTGAGAAGCAAGTAAGTGGACGGCTGCTAATAGATGCAATGGGAACTGCATCCCCCATCGCTTGGCAATTAAATGGTGGTCGTGCTTTTGATAGTGTATGTCCGACAGTAGGAGCGGCAATTGAGAGCGGATTTGAGCCGGAGGTATGGGACTCCCAGTATGGGGACGTTCTTTACAGTCATGGGGATATTTCGCGGGGAAGGCAGTTGATTTGGGAATTGTTTCCTGGAGCAGATGATGAACTGACAATTTATTTATTTCACTACCACGAAGTCAATGCTGAAAATCCCGGTTCCTTGTTAGAGATGTACGAGGACTTTTTCACAATTTTGCCAGAGTATCGCAGGTGTGATATGGACAAATTGGTGTGGAAAAAGCCGACATTTGGGTACATACCGGGGCATTTTAGTATGGGAAGTCGCGATCGCACAGTTGCCTTTGATCGATTGATTGCGATCGGTGATGCCGCATCACTCCAGTCTCCCCTCGTCTTCACCGGTTTTGGTTCTTTAGTCCGCAACTTAGAGCGTTTAACAACGCTGTTGGATACTGCTCTCAAACATGACTTGTTAAGTTTCCGACACTTGAACCAAATTCGCGCCTACCAAAGCAACGTTTCCGTAACTTGGCTATTTTCCAAAGGCATGATGGTACCCACAGGGAAATTTTTACCACCCCAACGGATTAACTCCATGCTCAATACCTTCTTTGGGCTGTTAGCAGACGAACCCCAAGAAGTAGCAGATAACTTTATCAAAGATAGGTGTGATTGGTTTACCTTTAACCGCCTAGCACTCAAAGCAGCTAGAAAAAATCCTGCCTTGCTTTTGTGGATTTGGGAACTTGCTGGGCCTAGAGATTTAGGGCGATGGCTTGGTAGTTATTTCAACTTCGGTCGTCATGCTCTGATTAGTGCTTTGCTGAGTCCGTGGTTCGGGCGTTTCTTGAACCGGGTAGGTTTTTGGCTCGAACCCCGGAATCCAGGCTTGTGGCTGTGGCTATTGGCAATTAATTATGCGATCGCCACAGGTAAGCCGCGATCGCGCGCTCAAGTAGTAAAAGCCAACCCAGAAGCCATAATTCCGAAGTCAGAAGCAAGGATTCTTAATTAGTCATTGGTCATTGGTATTTGACAAATGACTAATGACAACTAACTATTGACTCTTGGGGCGAAAATTCGGCAGTTCCACAGATGCCAATGATTTACGCCCCTTGGGTGGACGCTGGGGATAAACCACAGGTGAAGGTGAACTTGTATCATTGGTGTTGTCACCCAATGACTCTGGGGAGAAATCAGTAGCTGACAATTCTAACTGTGACAATTGGGAAACTTCTGACCAGTAGTCTTCAGTTTGTTCAACAGGCATCTCAGTATGAGGTGAAGTAGAGGAAACTGGTAAGTCATTGGTTGATGAAACCACAGAATCTGTCGTCCAAGAAGCGGATATAGTTACAGAGGGATTAATTTCTGCTTCCAACTGCTCCTCCTGTGGATTTTCTAATTCCTCATCGTCTTCTAGGATTGTTGTTAAAGTCTCCCAGATAGGCGCATCACCCTGATTACTATCCACATCCATTTTCGCCGCGGGTGGTGGTGATACAGATGTTGACTGAGAGGTAAAGAACATTTGGATTAGACTATCTAATTGCTGATCTAAATTTGATGACCCAGAAGTTGAAACAGCTTCTGGTATGTCTGGGGAATCATCAACTTTTGGAGATGGGCTGGGTTCTGGTGTTGGGGTATTTTGCTTAACTGACCAGTTCCAAGAAGATGATGGTGTCGGAGTCGGTTCATTTCTTTGGAATGGGATTGGTGCTGACGGTTCGCCCCAAGAATTATCTAGATTATCCAAGGATTCTGGTTCTGCTGACCAAGGTTGAATTGGCTGGGCGTTAGGAAATAAAGACCGAGCTTTTCTAGAAAATCTTCCTTGTCCACTAGTTATGTCTTTAGGATGTTTTGCAGTATCGTCTAGGGAATCATAGCTAGGAACCGATGTATCCAAACATTTTTCTAGAGCTGCTTTAAATTGCAGCGTCTGGCGTTGTTGTCGCATCAGTCTAGTACGTAACTCCCGACAAACAGTTTCTGATTGCAATAGCTGCTGGGACTGTTCGCTGTTGTTAGTGTGTAACAACGTACATTCTCGCTCTAACTGGGCTAGACGTTGTTGGCTAATTTGTAGCTGTACTTTATAAGTTTCAGTGAAAATTTCCTGGCGTTGAACAGTTTGTACAGCAGTTTCTAATTGTTGAAATAGGGACTTTATCTGTTCTTGAGCCGCAGCCAGTTCTTGAGCGTGTTGGTTGAGCATCGACTCAGTAACGCTGGAACGCGTTTTCTGCCACTGCAAAACCTTTTCAGACTCAGCTAAGTTGTCTTTTAGCTGCTCCACTTGCTCATACAAGTTATTGTTAGCCGCACGCAATTCTTCGTTCAATGCCAGCAGGTTCTGAAATTCTGAGTCAATAAGTGCTTGCTTGCCGCTTTCAGGCTCTGCAACCCAGTCCTGCTGGGTGGTATCTTTTGAAAATTGTGTGTCTTCAGCTGGCATGAGGAGTGGCAGTTTTTTTACTGCCATATTGTCATTAGGCACAACTGAGTAAAAGGGACAACTCGCCTGATCTAATTGTGGCGAATTAGCAGAATTTAGGGATTCCATCACAGCCCCCTTGTTTGAGGTGTCAGCTTCATTCATCACTCTTGACCCACCTGCTTAAAAATATTCAGCAGTGCTGGCATTAGCATTGCTTATGAACTCTGTCTAATCAGGGTTTGCTCTAGAAGCTAAGTTTAACTCTCTCTAAGCACCAGCAATTAATCATCAATTGGTGTTACCCATTTTGTATCTAGACTGATGCCGTTATAACACTATGATGCTCTTCCCCGTCAAGACGAGGCGGAAGGGGAACTCAAACCGCCTCTGGTGATAGGCGGGAGAAAAGAGAAACTTGATACTTAAAAACTAAACTGTATTGGCTGATGAAGTTTTTGTATATGAAAAAACTGCCTCACAATATACTTTTTTATTTATAGACGCATCTGTCCTAAGGCCTAAATAAAAATGTATTGAATAATACATTTTTATACTGCCTCATTTATTACTTAGGGCTGATGTCAGTACAAGTATCTACTATTTGATGATAAATCTGTCATTTTAGCGATCGCTATTTAATGTCGGCAAACAACTAAGAACTTCTGCTAGAACTGTAATGTTAGGAAATAATGACAATTACGTGTAAATACGGGTAAATTTGTTAATTTAACGCACTAAATAGTCTAAGTGTAATCATAAAACTTTTTTAAAGAGTAATCTCAACTTAATATGGGCTATTTTATCGGTAAATACAGTCCTAGTAAGGAATTTTAGGCTTAGTTAGCGAGAAGCTTTTTCTAACAACTTACATTCAATGCGTCAAGTTTGTTTAATGACTACAAGAAAATTCTTTAAAGTATACTTGACTACTTGTTGATATTTTTTACAATGTATATAAAATTACTAAAAATAAATTTAAATTAAGTATTAATTCTGATACCATTTTTAATTAATTTATTAAAGAATAGTTGGAATAACCGAGTTTTCTACTAGCAGCAAAGTAATTATAAAGACCATAATTACTACTGATTAATGTGATTATTGCGTTAGATAAGGCGTTGTAGCAGTTAGGTTTGTCTAAAAAGTAAAATTTTAAAATAGGGTGCTAAAGATGACTGACGTACTTGCAATGGGTGCAAACATAAAGCAGGAAGCTGCCCAATTACCGCTAGTTGCAGAAAATTTTGACAGTTTTTGGGACAAAGAAATTAGACCTTTATTTACAGATGAGTCTCTATCTTTCAGAGTGAAAACTCTTAACGGAAAATATGTCAAGTACGTCAACTTGGATAATGGAGCTACAACCACTCCCTTTGCAAACCTCAAGCAGCATGTGGACGAGATGCTTGACACATATGGTAGTGTGCATCGAGGTTCTGGGCAAAAGTCCATCATCACTACACGAGAATATGACGCTAGCCGGAACATCATTCGGGACTTTGTGGGATCATCTTTAGACAACTATGTAATCTTTGCGAAGAATACAACAGAAGCAATTAATGGAGCTGCTACACTTTGGGCAAAAAAACCTGGGAAAATCTTAGTTTCTGATATTGAGCATTCGTCCAACCTGCTGCCTTGGGTTACTAGAGACGAAGTTGTGCAGTACAGAACCCAGCCGGATGGAAGTGTAAGTGTTACAGAAATTGAAGATATCTTCAAGGCACACCAAAATCTCCCCGAAGCCGAACAAATTAAGTTGGTAACTATTACAGGTGCTTCGACAATTACAGGTTACAGACCCCCGATTTACGAAATTGCAGCTTTAGCACATCGGTATGGTGCTAAAATATTTGCCGACGTGTGTCAGTTAATTCAGCATGAACGAGTCGATATGCGTGCAGATGATGACCCATGTCATTTAGATTTTGTGGCTTTCTCTGGACACAAGATGTATGCACCCTACGGAACTGGGGTTCTGCTGGGGCCAAAAGAATTTTTTGATAGTTCTTACCCTTATCAAATCGGCGGTGGAAATCTGCCTTATATCACTAGAAATCTAGAGATCAAGCGTTTTTATACAGAACGAGCCCATGACCCTGGAACACCAAACGCTATGGGTGCGATCGCTATTGCCAAGGCGATTGAAATTATCGAAGCCCTAGGACGCGATCGCATTGCTCAGTATGAACACTCTCTAGTTGAATTCACATATACACGGCTTCGGCTGGTTCCTGAAGTTAAATTACATATCCCAGGAGATGATTTAGCCCATGTTATTCCCTTTGATATTGATGGGTTTGATGGACGCTTAGTGGCAGAGATTCTGGCACAAGAATACGGCATTGGGGTTCGGGCTGGGGCTTTCTGCACTTATGAATATATTCGCAAACTCAAGAATGTTTCGGATGAGCAAGACTACGAGATTGCTCAGGAAGTAGACAGAGGAATTACGCGTAACATTCCTAGTATTATCCGAGCTAGCTTTGCTGTATATAATACATTTGAAGATTGCGATCGCTTTATAGATGCGATCGCTCAAATAGCTAAAAACGGATTGGCTCACTATTTGCCCAGCTACACACAAGATGAAATAACTGGTGTTTGGACAGCGGTAAACAGCTAGTCTTTTCAGGGCATGGAAAGAAGCAGAGGGGCAGGGGCAGGGGAGAAAAATTTTTTGCTTGCTCTGACTCCCTCATCTCTGTGTCTTAAATTACGAATTACGAATTACGAATTAAAAGGGGGTAAGAGCTTGAGCGATGAAAACCTCTTTGACCAGGAGGATTATCTACAAGCACGGGTTGAGCAGTGCATCTGGCAAAAAAGTACAGATGCAGGTATTTCGCGCCAGCGCTTTCTGCAAATACTAGCCACTATGGTTGGTGCAACAGCCATTGGAGGATTAGCTAAACCTGCGCCTGCTCATAGTCAGGCAGCTGTTAAAACCAAGGGCAGCAAAATACTTAAGCCATTGCCACCAGGGTATATCTCTCATAGCAGAGGCACATTAGAGATGAACTGGGAAGCGATGTATGGGCGTGGTTATTTAGTACCAAATGATTGGTTCTATGTTCATAACCGCAGTACACCTCCTCAGTTTGACCCATCTACATGGCGTTTGCAAATTCATGGAACTGGCGTTTCTGCCCCCTGCAAGTTTACCTACGATGAAATCATCGCTATGCCCTCCATCTCAGTCACTTGTGCCATTGAGTGTGCTGCTAATGGTCGGCGCTTCTTTGAAGAGGCTTACAACACACCACTCTCTGGCGCACGATGGAGGCTTGGGGCTATTGGTGTGGCTGAGTGGACTGGTGTACCACTTGGCATATTATTAGAGCGAGCTGGACTGAAATCCACAGCAAAAGACGTACTCGTTGAGGGCGCAGATGTGGATTCGCTGGACTCAAAGGGGACGAATAAATCCAAGTTCAACAATGTAGTTCCGATTAGCAAGGCATTAGCAGATAACTCGCTTCTCGTCTATGCAATGAATGGAGAACCATTACCTCCAGATCACGGTCAGCCATGCCGTGCCTTATTTCCTGGTTGGGGAGGAAACGCCAACGTTAAATGGATTGAGCGGATGGAGGTTTCTGAAACACCGATATATACCCAGTGGGTAACGGAACAGATGGTATTGGTTGGTGCAGACTACCCAGTGATCGCCCCGTATAAAGGTAAGCTGATTACCTACCAAAATGTTAAGAGCGCCTTTGAGTTGGCTTGGCCAGCTACGCTTTCTGCTAGAAGTCACTTACTACGTGGACGTTCTTGGTCTGGGAAAGGAAAGATTGTCCGTGTAGAAGTTAGCCTGGATGGTGGTAAAACTTGGCAACTTGCACGACTGAGAGAACCAAACTTTCCATTTGCATGGGTACGGTGGGACATTGAGTGGAACCCACTTCCTGGGGAATATTTTCTCCAAGCTATTGCTACTGACAATTTAGGTAATACACAACCGAGTACAGTTCCGTGGAATGATTCTGGATTACTTTATGGAGGCGTTGTTAGTCATCCAGTGACAGTACAAGGTTAATCACAGTAAATCAGTTCTCTAGAAAAAGACCTATTTATGATTGATTTTAGTTGGTTGATTTTAGTAACTGGAGGCCTAATATCTGGAGTCATAGCTGGACTTTTAGGAATAGGTGGCGGTATTATCACAATTCCTCTTTTAGTCACACTAGGTTATACTCCCATTCAGGCGATCGCTACTAGTAGCCTTGCTATTGTGATTACTTCAATTTCTGGAAGTTTGCAGAATTGGTGGATGGGTTACTTTGACTTTAAACGAGTAACTTATTTAGGAATTCCAGCTTTCCTAACTACTGGAATAGGTGTCTATTTTGCTAATAAAATTCCATCCTATATAATACTCTTTACATTTGGTATCATACTACTTGCTAATATCTATTTGATTGAGCTTCGCAAGCAACTGTCCTTCAAGGAAATAGAGAATACAGCCCTAGTATTTAACCCATTAGTTTATAAAATTGGCACTGGGGGAGCAGCCGGAATTTTAGCAGGTTTGTTTGGCTTAGGTGGCGGTACAATTATGGTGCCACTGCAAATGTTACTACTGGGAGAAGAAATTAAAGTAGCAATTCAGACTAGTTTGGGCGTGATTGTCATCACTGCTTTAGCTGCCTGTACAGGCCACACATTAGAGGGAAATATTCTATTTGCTCAAGGTATCGTTTTGGGATGTGGTGGTCTTTTAGGTGTTCAAATGAGTACTCGCACATTACCAAAACTACCAGATTCTACTGTAAGCTTAGTGCTTCGTATCTTCTTAGGAATACTATCAATCTATATTTTTTGGGAAGCTTGGATAAACTATCAACAAATAATTACTAATTCGTAATGACGCTCCAACACTCGCTACCGCTACGCTAACGTAATTCGTAATTCGTAATTCGTAATTCGTAATTACAAGAGTTCATTTATTTTAACCACATACAGCAGTTTGCAAGTAAATGAGGTACAGAATGCAGGAATCCAAATCAGATATAAACAGTTTCTACCTCCTGCCTCAAAACCCGTAGCTTTGTACTTCATGCAAAAGAAAACTGCTGTACTTTGTAGGAAAACTGGAGAGCATCCAAATTTGGCAAAAATATACCGGACTGACGCAAAAACCCTTTTAAATCCTCTTCCCTTTGTGTCCTTTGTGGTTCGTTTTTATCCTCTGTGGTAAGTCGCAATCCCATATGTAAATTAAACTTGCACATTTGGGATGTTCCCAAAACCAGTGAGAGGCTTGCTACTCACAATTACGAATTACGAATTATTATCTCAAGGTAGCCACCGCGGACGAAATCCGGCTAAGGGGAGTTGTTCTGGTCTAATTTCAACAGTCGCAGCATCGGCGATGGGCAACAAAGGCATTAACCACAGACTACTGGTTGCGATCGCATCTCCATCATCAGTTTTCAAAGTATTTGGGGGTAATGATGCTGTCGTATTTGTTTGCGGTACTACTTGGTCAAATAACAAGCCTAAACCATCGGCAGATAAACTCATTTGCACATTCCGTTGAGCGGGAGGCAGTACTAGCAGTGGCTTCTGTTGCCCGGTTTTCAGATCGATTGCCACCACATAAGGCTGTTCTATGTATTGTTCCTTGGATACTAGCTGTGTCAACAAGCAGTAGATGGTAGGTGAGGCAATATCAAATTGGCAGCTGAGAATTGAGCCTGTTGTTTTTAATAGTTGTTTCTGCACACCTTGGTTTGTCACCAAAAACAAATCTCGTGTGTAATCTGTATTAAACTTTACCATCGCTGCTTGAGAGCCATCTTTGGAGAAAGCCTGTACCAAACCAAACTGCGGTAGAAAATCTAGGGGTTTACTGGCATCACCTTGCAGTGGTAGGATGGCTGCTCCCTGCCCTTGGGCAACTGCTACGGCTTTACTATCTGGGGTGATCATAAAGTCTCCCCCAGGTTGGCTTTCCAAACGTTTAGGGGTAGGTTTTTCTGCTGAAGCGTCGCTGGTTGCTGGCATAAACCATAGTCCAAAGTCGCCGGGATTAGTTTTGTTTCCCCGCTGGATCACAATAGTTTGCCCATCAGGTGATAAGTCAAATTTCAGGTTTTGATAATCTTTGCTATCTAAAATCAGGTCAACTCTACCTGCTGGTTCTACTTCTTGTCCAGATTTACCAGAAACGCCTGTTGTCACTGTGTAAAGTTGGGCTGATAGTAAGTCTTGGTTATTGGTGGTACGAGCAGAAAATAAAATTTTCTCTCCATCAGGAAACGACTCAAAGTCCATTACTATCAGGTCTTTGGGGGTAAGTAGCCTTTTTTGTTCTTCGGTTAAGTTGTAAAGAACTAATCGTCCCTGTTCTTCTTGATCGGTTCCTATGTAAAGAATGACGCGATCGCGTGTGCGGAAGCTACCTGTAAAGGGCTGTATTACTCGATTTTTGCCTTCTTGCTCCGCAAACTGATCTTTGGCTCCCTGTAACTGCACTTTATAATTCGTGCCATAGGGTGCCGGCGTCACCAGTGTATAAACCATTCGCCGCCCTGCCCAACTGAATTTACCTGCTAGAGGTGGCTCGATTTTCAAGTTCTCCTCTACACTTTTTACTTCCATTGGGCGACTGAAGGTGAGGGTGAAGGAGTTATCTTCTGCCCCAATTTGTTGATTTTGCCAAGTAAATTCCCGGACACGAGCAGTTATTACATCACCTTGCAATATAAGTAACCCAATCAGCACACTCAGCAGTAGCATCAGTGCGATCGCTATGCGATCCAGTGGTTGGATAAATGCTTTAGATTTAGTCATTTGTCGTTAAACGTTGGGCATTGGGAATTGGGCATTAGGCATTGGTCATCAACAAATTACTAATGACTAATAACTAATAACTATAAGGATTCTGTGGTTGAGGAATTTTTTTGAAAGAGGTAGCGGCAATGGTAAGTTGGCGTTTACCTGCCAAATTTTCTGTGACCATTTGTCCTTCAACTTCCAGCCAGGTATCAGGAGAATAACGCTCTTGATTATTTTGTAGTTTAACGGGCAATCCCACAGGGTAAGCATCTGCTGCACAGCAAGTTAAGACAAATCGTGCTAAAAACAAATATTCTTTTCCTATATCCGGCGGGTGGATCACAAATCCCTGCACCTTGACTTTTTGCCCTGTATATGCATCTGGCTCTGGATAGACATTGACGGTGCGTACCCAGTCTACAAGCGATCGCTCTTCTGGACGAACAGTAACCCGAAAAGCTTGGGGTTTAACACGTGTGCTTCCCAATAAATCAGATGTCACACCCCTTTGGAGTGCTTTGTCACTAGCAAAAACTTGCGGTGTAATGATAAAACCCAGAATTGCCGTAGTCAACAACAAAGCACTGCCCCAACCAGGGGGAAATAAACTAATATGCTGGGTGTTTGGCGTAACATTACGGCGACGCCTTTGCCAAAGTTCCTGCATCTTGAACAAACCAATAATGATGAAACTGATACCAGCCACAATCACTAACCAAAAGTAATTTGGGTGAATCAACAGGTTCAGCTTGTTAGTTAACCAATATCTCAACATCAAAACGCCCCAAGCTGTAATTGCTAAAGCATCCAGCCAAGGGAGTAACTGATTTGGAATTTTAGATTTGGGATTTTTGTTAGCCATTTCTCATTAGTCATTAGTCATTAGTCATTAGTCATTGGTCATTAGTCATAAGAAAGGAGAAATGACAAATGACAAATATTTTTTTAAAAGACGTGCAAGTTCAGGAAAAGAGTGAACAAAAATGTCAGTTGTGCTGCTAAAGCAAATAAGTAAAAGATAGTTTTGGGTTTAAAAATAGATAACATCAAACCAACACTTTTGATGTCAATCATTGGCCCAAACACCAGAAATGCCAACAATGAACCGCTGCTAAAGGTTGAGGCAAAAGATAAGGCGAAGAAAGAATCGACTGTAGAACAAATTGACACCACTACTGCTAATATCAGCATGACTACAATTGAGCTAATGGGACCAGCCCCCAAACTGAGAATTAATTCGCGGGGAGCTAGGACTTGAATAGCAGCAGCGATCGCACTTCCTAAAATCATTACTCCGCCCAATTCCCGCAATTCTTGGATGCTATTATCCACTACTAAGCGCAGTTTATCTGCAAGCGGTTTACTGGCAGTAGAAATTATGGTAGGCGGTACCACATTAGGATCTATCCGCAGAGGTATACCTGCTTTTCCTCCTAAGATATAAGTCCCCGATTGCAAGAGATTCGGTACTGTTGCTTCCTGTTGTACTTGGTAACGCTTACCACGGCGTTTGGTTTCAGGTTGTGCGGGTGGATTATACTTCAAATAACGAGCGATCGCAGGTTGGACTATGGGATTTAAGTCCTTTTGAAAACTGAAAACAAACCCGATAATTGTGGCTATTGCTAGAGAAAATACGACTCGTAAGACTACTATTTCTGGCTGATCTCGAAATGCTGTCCAAGTTGCCCAAATTACAACTGGGTTAATTGTTGGTGCTGCTAGCAAAAAACCAATTGCGACTGGTGTGGGTACTCCCTGCATTAGGAACCGCCGCGCTACCGGTACATTCCCGCACTCACACACCGGAAATAAAAAGCCGATCATGCTGCCAACTAAAGCACCCAGCAGCGGATTTGTGGGCATTTTTTCTACTAATTTGCGCTCATCAACAAAAAATAGCAGCAAACTGGAGAATAAAACCCCAAGAAGCAAAAAAGGCATCGCCTCGACTAGCAGACTTAAAAATAGCGTAAAACCATTGTTCAATTGATTCATGGGCGTCGCAGTCAAAAGCGGTTTTGAGTTTTAGGGTTCTGCCTAGTCATTCTATCGAAATGGGGATCAAAAGCAGTTCGGGAAAATTAAACATTATTTAAGTAGCAAGTTGTTCTACGTTGGAACTAACGCTTAAGCGCTACAAACCTTTGTTTCAGCCAAGATAGTGATATTTACCTGAGTGCATTTACTGACGATGACCATTTCTAAGATTGTCTAAGTTCAGAAATTGTTCCATTCTAGAGGGCAAGTAGCTGCATAGATGATTTTAAATTACCTATGTTTATACTTACAGTAATTTGCTGGATAAGATATTAGCTTGGCTGTATTTTCATCAAGTATTTACAGTTATTGAACATTTGGGGATCGCTCTTGGTTGTTACCTTCATTGATTTTGGATAGTTCTAGCAAAATGTGATCTGAGCTTTGGTTGATTTTGTACTATAAAAACTCTAAAAATGCAAGACCAAAGTTTAGCAAACATGGTAAATTCTGATAACTCTTTTGTCTAAAAATCACCATTAGGGTATAAACCTGGACGGTAGTCACTACAACGGAGAATCCGCGGGGTGAGCTAGCACGATTGGGGAAACCCCTATGAGTGGCTGACTTCGCGTCTTTCAATGGTGTTAGTCGCAAGTCCCTAAGCCTCAGAAGGAGTATGAAAATCTATATCCCCGACTTCTTTAAGAAGTCGGGGATATAATTCACTAGTTCATGATTACTTTGTGCAATCACTGTTAATTACGTTTTGGTGAAGTTCCCCAAATCTTGATTTGTTGATCAAATCCGCCACTGGCAAGAATTTTACCATTTGGACTAAAAGCGATCGCACTCACCCAGTCTGTATGCCCACTCAGTGTATTTATTAACTCGCCTGTAGTTAAATCCCACAACTTAATCCCATCTCTGCCGGCACTAGCAAGGGTTTGTCCATCGGGATTAATAGCGATCGCATTTACCCAGTTATTATGTCCTGTGAGGGTGCGGACTAATTCTCCAGTATTAATATTCCACAGTTTGACTGTGCGATCGCGGCTAGCACTAACTAATGTTTCTCCATCTGGTGTAAAGATAACAGCGCTAACACCATTAGAATGAGCTGCCAATTCACTGATTAATTTACCAGTACTCAAACTCCACAGCTTGATTACACCCTTATTGTCACCACTAGCCAATGTCTGTCCATCAGGACTAATGGCTAGGGTATAAATCAAATTATCAAAGCGTACTAGAGTCCCTAGAGGGCGTTGCTGTAACAAATCCCATATCCGAATCCCATCCAAAGCTCCACTGATGAGAACTTTACTATCAGGAGATACTGCTAAAGATAATACGTTACTGGTATGTCCTACAAAAGAGCGGCTAAATTTAAAATTCTTCAGACTCCAGAGGTTAATCGTATTGTCATTACTACAGCTAACGAGGGTTTGCCCATCTGGCGAAATCACTAAAGATTCTACGGCTGTTTTGTGTGCTTTGTTAATATCTGCCAACTTTTTGCCATTTGCTGGATTCCAGAGGCGAATTATACCTTCGTTTTCTGCACCTCCACTCACCAGAATTCTGCTATCTGGACTGAAAGCGAGAGATTTAACAGTTCCGTTATGTCCTCTGAGTGTGTAAAGTAGTTGGGCATTACCAAAGCTGCTGGTGGTTTGGGAGTTTGGCGTTACTTCGATGGCAGCATGAGCTTGATGAATGTAAAACCCTTCCCAGGTAGTCACTGGAAGGGCAACAGCTGCCATAAATGCCAGGATAATATCCGGCCGCAGAAAATTAGGCCCACCTCTTCCCTCACTCCTCACACTTTTTCCTCACTTTTTATAGATACGGTTACCCCAATACATTTTGCAGAGTTATTAAGTAATAACTCTGCACTTCCTAAAGAGGTGGTTTTTTCTTAGAAACGCTTAACATTGGTAAAGGCGCACTAGAAGAACGAGTGGGCAAATAATGTTGCACTACAGGCTCCTCTGGTAGAGGACGACGCTGCTGGATACGCCACAACTTAAAGCCGAGCGCTATTCCTGCCGTTCCCAAACCAAAAGCAAACAACGACCAGCTATCATTCAATCCGCCAATCAGGGCATCCATAACGCCCATCGTCATCAATACACTGATTAGTGGCTCTTTTCGGTAGGTTGACTTCAAAAAACGAGGTAATACAGCATTCATCACGGCTTGGTTGGTTCCAGTTCACCTTTTGTGTATATTTACCAAGAATACCTCACCCGTAATTTGCCTTTCTCATCCAAGGCAGACACTAATTATGATTTTCTTTAGTAGGGGAGGAAGTTTACTCATTAATCGCCTTGCACATACTAGTTGCAAGTCTATGATATTTCAATCACTAATAAATATTTCGATTCCTCTCTTGCTTACATTCTAGGGCAATTATTTATGAATAAGTCTAATTAAAGTATCTAGGGCGAAGGACTTCGCTATTAATTGTTAAAGTCAAAACCAACTGGTGGTTCCAGCTGGTTGAAACTCTTTTAACTACTAGCTTACAACTTCTACCTTGTGCTGGTTGGTCGCACTACTTCAGACCCAGCCATGATAGCACCCCTTGATTAGTGACATATTCAATCACTAGCATCAAAGCGAAGCCAATCATTGCAGCTCGACCATTCAAGCGTTCAGCATATTCGTTAAAGCCAAACTTAGGCTCCTCTAGTTTAGGTGTAATTGTCGGTTGTGTTTGTGTCATTTTTAAAAAACCTTTTTTCGGCAAACGGGACTTGATATCAGACTTCACAGCAGAAGTCGGTGATCAGCGGTAAAAGTTAAAGGAATGGACTTGTTCTTTTTCCCTTAACTTTTACCCTACAGTTGGTAGCTTATCTGACTTTTCACGCTGGAAAACTTCTCTCTCAATCTCTCTCCTAACAAGACAGAGACTTTGAATTTTTCCCCTTCCCACATTGCTAAGGGGGTTAGAGGATTAGGATTTTCGTCGGCTTTTCCAGGTGACGTGAAAAGTTAGAGTAGCTTAAAAGCTAATTGCAGTGCTTAAATGCCAAGATGATTTGGTAAATTCAGCAAAAGCTTCCTAGTAGGGAGCTATACAATCGCTTTTTTAATAAATTGTTACTATTCTTTATATATTGTATAAATACTGGGGCAATAGTCAAGCGTAAGAGTTTGAGGCTACTCAGATTAAATTGAGAAACTTAGAACACAGATTAACGATCTCTAATACAGCTATCTGTAATAAGTCAGTAGCAAGCTTCAGATTGGCAGGCTACAGTTAAACAAAAAAATTATCAGAGGCAGTATATGGAAATCGGTGTTCCAAAGGAAAATAAAGATCAAGAATTTCGTGTAGGGTTAAGTCCTTCTAGTGTGCGAGTGCTGCGGGAAAATAATCATAGCATTTTCGTCCAGACGCAAGCAGGTAATGGTGCTGGATTCTCAGATGACGACTACAGAAGTGCTGGAGCCGAAATTGTCCCCACATCAGAAACGGCTTGGAATCGAGAATTGGTTGTTAAAGTCAAAGAGCCGTTAACATCTGAGTATAAATTTTTGCAGAAAGGGCAGATATTATTTACTTATTTACATTTAGCAGCCGATCGCAAATTGACAGAGCATTTAATTGATTGTGGCACTTGTGCGATCGCTTACGAAACTGTAGAACAACCTGGTGCTAACAGACTACCCTTGCTCACCCCCATGAGCGTGATTGCCGGTCGGCTAGCAGTACAATTTGGGGCCAGATTTTTAGAGCGTCAACAAGGTGGTAGAGGAGTCCTTTTGGGCGGTGTACCTGGAGTCAAACCGGGCAAAGTAGTAATTTTAGGTGGCGGCGTTGTTGGCACAGAAGCAGCTAAAATTGCCGTGGGCGTAGGTGCTAGCGTCCAGATTTTAGATGTGAGTGTCGAGCGCTTATCTTACTTAGAAACCCTGTTTGGCTCTAGAGTTGAATTGCTTTACAGCAACTCTGCTCATATTGAAGCCGCAGTCATTGAAGCCGATTTGCTGATCGGTGCAGTGTTAGTGTTAGGACGTAGAGCACCAATACTAGTATCCCGCGAATTGGTTAAACAAATGCGTCCTGGTTCTGTAATAGTTGATGTTGCTGTTGACCAAGGCGGTTGTATAGAAACTTTACACCCCACATCCCACACCAATCCGGTATACCTTGAAGAAGGTGTGGTGCATTATGGCGTTCCTAACATGCCAGGAGCAGTACCTTGGACAGCAACCCAGGCACTCAACAACAGTACATTACCTTATGTCATCCAATTAGCGAATTTGGGAATTAAGGCACTGGAAGTTAATCCAGCATTAGCTAAGGGTGTGAATGTGCAGAATCATCACTTAGTGCATCCTGCTGTACAAGAGGTATTCCCTGATTTGGTAAATTAAGGTGTGCAAGTATTAAGCGATCGCTTATTTTAATAGAGCTAGTTCTCAAGAATCAGACTAATTTTCTTGCCAAATGCGCGGATGGGTAGGTGTACAAAATGAGAAGGGGCAAAAAAAGGCTGCACGCTCCATCTATACAAGACTTTCAGAGCAATTGTACTTTTAAACCATCCGCGCACTTTATAGGGACTGGTTTTCAACGATTTGCATCTGGTGCTATGACTATTCCCTATGTTATGATTCAGTAGTTCGCGCAACTGCACCTTGAAAACCAAATACAGCAGCACTTTCAGACACCAGCTATTGCAATTCATCAAAATCCCTATTAGGGATTGAAACACGACAAGAACAGCTACTACAATGCACTGGTGTGAAATTGCAATTCATCAAAATCCCTATTAGGGATTGAAACATAAAAACTAGCATCCCAATGGAAACTATAACTGATTGCAATTCATCAAAATCCCTATTAGGGATTGAAACCCCGTTGGCAATCTTGAATAAGCTAAATCAGCAGATTGCAATTCATCAAAATCCCTATTAGGGATTGAAACAGCAATGCAGCAATATTAACATTGCTAAACATTATTATTGCAATTCATCAAAATCCCTATTAGGGATTGAAACGCAACTTGATAGAGCGCTAAATGTTTTAATTCTTATTGCAATTCATCAAAATCCCTATTAGGGATTGAAACGTTGGTTATCCCAGCCGGGGCTATTGAGGCTGAATTGCAATTCATCAAAATCCCTATTAGGGATTGAAACTGGTAGCCGTCCCCGTGGTCTAAACGGATCATTTGATTGCAATTCATCAAAATCCCTATTAGGGATTGAAACAATCTCAGCGTCCAAAGTGCCAAAGCTATCAGGTAATTGCAATTCATCAAAATCCCTATTAGGGATTGAAACAGACGCATCAGCGATCGCTAGGGCTACCAGGTGCCCAACATTGCAATTCATCAAAATCCCTATTAGGGATAGAAACAGTGCGACTCGTTTTTGAGAAAAAAATACAAATAATTGTATATAACTCAAAGTGAGAACGACAAGG